>QNFO01000039.1 GCA_003646355.1 Gammaproteobacteria bacterium | reverse complement strand
TCCCAGACTTTTTCAATAAATTTATCGCGACCGAGATCGTGGCGACTAATGCCATCGGCCTCAAGCTGGCGCTCAACCACCATTTGCGTGGCGATGCCGGCGTGGTCGGTGCCCACTTGCCATAGCGTGTTGTCACCCTTCATACGGTGGTAGCGCACCAGACCATCCATGATGGCCTCCTGAAAACCGTGGCCCATGTGCAAGTTGCCGGTGACATTGGGCGGTGGAATCATGATGCAAAAGGGGTCGCCGCTACCGGAGGGCTTGAAGTGGCCGCTCTCCTCCCAGATTTTGTACCAATGGCTTTCGATGGCTTGGGGCTGGTAGGTTTTATCCATGATGCGTGTACGTACCTGATGTTGGGTTGGGGAGAGGTCTTGCGGGTGGCGAATTATACGGGGCGAAGGAGCGTTACTCTATAGCCGATAACAGCGGCGATAACTATAAGAGCACGGGTGCGCCTTTAAGATTTTGAACTTTGCTAAAGCCCAGCGGGTAACCGAGGTGTTTGTAGTGAGCAAAGCGTTCACGTTTCGTTTGCACCTGGGCTTCATCGCCATAAATGAGCTCGGCCAGATGTTCGAAGCGGCTGAACCAGCTGGGCGTGTCGCTATCGAGATTAATCATCATGTCGTGGTAGTCGCCGGGCTCTTCGCCACTGCATATAAAGATCGGCGCGCTGTCGTCGGCTGCCGTACTGTGGGCGAGAAAACTACTGGGGATATGTTGCCAGAGGCTTTGTTCAAGGCTTTTCACCAGCGTGGCATCGCGACAGTAGACGAGCACGCTGTGCTGTTTTTTACCGGCCTCATTGGCCAGCTCGCAAACTAATTGCAGGGCGCGGGCGATGGTCTCTTCGCTGGTGCCCTGCAATTGGTGGAAATGTACTTTTGTCATGGCTACCTGTTTTTACGCTTTATGCCGAGGCGCGGTTGCGCAAATACTCCATTAATAAAGGCACCGGACGACCGGTCGCCCCTTTGGGGCCAGCCGATAACCAGGCCGTGCCAGCGATGTCGAGGTGAGCCCAACGGTAGTCTTTGGTAAAGCGCGCGAGAAAGCAGGCGGCGGTAATACTGCCACCACCGGCGCCACCAATATTGCCCATGTCGGCAAAGTTACTTTTCAGTTGTTGGTTGTATTCATCCCAAAGGGGCATTTGCCAGGCGCGGTCACCCGAGTTTTGGCCAGCGTCGAGTAAGTCTTGCGCCAGTTCATCATCGTTGCTGTACAGGCCGGAGGCGTGAGAGCCAAGGGCGACAATGCAGGCGCCGGTGAGGGTGGCAATATCAATCACCGTGTCGGGCTTGTAGCGTGCCACGTAGGTGAGGGCGTCGCAAAGTATCAAGCGGCCCTCGGCATCGGTGTTGAGCACTTCAATGGTTTGTCCCGACATGGAGGTCACCACGTCACCGGGCTTCGTCGCCTCGCCGCTGGGCATGTTTTCAACGGCGGGAATAACGCCGATGACATTAATGGGCAGGGCCGATGTGGCGAGGGCTTCCATCACGCCGAGCACGCTAGCGGCACCGCACATGTCGTATTTCATTTCATCCATCTTGCCGCCGGGCTTGAGACTAATGCCGCCGGAGTCGAAGGTCACGCCCTTGCCCACTAGCACGATGGGCTTGGCACCTTTCTTACCGCCCTTGTAATCGAGGGCGATTAAGTGGGCTGGCTCGACAGTGCCGGCTGTGACCGATAACAATGAACCCATGCCGAGATCGGCCATTTGTTTTTCAGATAAAACTTGGCAGCCCATGCTTTTGTGCTTGCGGGCCAGGGCGCGGCTGTACTTCGCCAGATAACTGGGCGTGCAAGTGTTGGCGGCTAAATCACCCAGTAAGCGTGCCTGATTAACACCGGTGGCTACGGACTGACCGTAGCTAAGACCCGCCTGCGCAGCACTTTGGGTCTTTTTGTCGCTGCAAAGCAGGGTGACTTTTTTCAATTTAAGTTTGCTGGCGGCCGGGGGCTTGCCACCGTTAAAGGCATAGCTGGCTTCACCAAACTGCTGGGCTAGTTGCTGGGCGGCCCAGCGTGCATCCTGATCAGTCACCTCGACTTCAGCCAGGGTTGTCGCGACAGAGGCGATGGCATCGCCCTTAGTTTGTTTGGCCACGGCGCGGGCAATTTTCAAAAAATCCTTGCTCGACGTTGCCCCAGTGCCGGTGCCGACTAATAACAGGCGCTTGGCAACAATGCCGTTGGGTTCGTGTAGCATCAATGTTGAGGCACACTTGCCATTAATATCCTTGCCCTCAAGCCTGCGGCTGATCAGCCCGTCGGTGGCTTTGTCGATAGCAGCAGTTGTTGTGCTGAGTTTTTTGTCAGCGGGCACGGCGACAACCAGGCAATCGGTTTTCAGTGTAAGTGGGTCGGTGGAACGTGCGACAATATCCATGGTGTCTCCCGAGACAAAGGTCATCAAATATTAGATAATTATTTACGGTCGCTAGTGTATGCCATGGCTCTGTTGAGACCAAACGCCTCGACCTTAAAATAATGCATTTTAACGAACACGTTAACCAATCAAGGTTGTACATTTTTCTGTGATTATTTTTCGCTACATCGCCAAAGATCTACTCGGCACCACCGCAGCCGTTTGCGCCGTGTTGATGCTGGTCATTATCAGTGGCCGCTTTGTTAAGTATCTCGCTCAGGCGGCTGCTGGCATGCTCGATGCGAACATCCTCTTTGCGGTGATCGGCTATCGTCTGCCCGGTTTTCTCGAATTGATTTTACCCCTGGCCTTTTTCCTCGGTATTTTACTGGTCTACGGCCGTCTTTATGTCGACAGTGAAATGACCGTGCTCTACGCCTGCGGCATGAGCCCCAACAAATTAATTGCCTACACCATGGCCGTTGCCGTGCTGGTGGCAGGCGTTGTTGCCTGGTTGAGTTTTTCCGTTAGCCCCGGTGGGCTGGCCAAGGCCGAGGCCCTGCTCAGTGCGCAAAAATCTCGGGGCGAATTTGAATCCCTCGAGGGCGGTAAGTTTTACCCTCTGCGTGGTGGTCGTGGTGTTACTTACACCGAGTCAATAGATGACGATGGCACTATGCACGAAGTGTTTTTATCCCAATCAAGTGTTGATAGTAGCGGCGTACGCCAGGTGGTTGTGCTGGCTAAAAATGGCCGCCCTAAGCGTGCTGAGGAAAATGGCGAGCGCTATCTGGTACTTAACGATGGTTATCGTATTGAGGGCACACCGGGGCGAGCAGATTTTCAAATCACGGCCTTTGAGGAATACGGTCAGCGTCTGGAAAAAAACAATAATGTTCGACGTCATCGTGAAAAGGCGGCGCTCATGTCGACCGCTGCGCTACGGGCATCGGATCGCCCCGAGCATATTGCCGCTCTGCAATGGCGCTATTCGGTGCCTATTCTAGTTTTGGTGGTATCGCTTATGGCAGTGCCATTGAGCCGCACCAATCCTCGGCAGGGGCGTTTCGTTAAAGTGTTTCCCGCAGTGATTCTTTATATTCTTTATCTGGTTGGCCTCAATGCCGCTCGGGGTGCGCTTGAGGATGGCGATATTTCCGCGACTCTGGGGCTGTGGTGGGTACATGGTGTTTTTATGGTGATTGCCGCAGGCCTGCTACTTTGGGATAGCGGCTGGCGGGGTAAGCGCTTGAAGTCTTCTACCACGACAACAGCGGGTAGTGAGTAATGAGCCATTTATCCCGCTACGTGATGCGCTTTGTGTTCGGCGCCATCATTCTGGTACTACTCGTGCTACTCAGTATTGATGTCATTGCCGCCGTGGTCGACGGCCTTGGCGATGTTCGCAATGACTACCAGTTTGCCGATGTGCTGTACAACGTCTGGTTGACCCTGCCGGCACGAATCTATCGCAATATTGCCTTCGCTTCCCTGATCGGTTGTTTGATTGGCCTCGGTATTTTAGCGGGCAATAGCGAACTGGTAATTATGCGCGCCGCCGGTGTGTCGCTGCTGCGGATTACCGGCTTTGTGCTGCGTCCCGTTTTATTAGTCATTGTTGCTGGTGTGCTGCTGGGCGAATTTGTGGTGCCCTATACCGACCAATTAGCGGAAAGCCGCCGTATGTTGCTGCGTGGCGAGCAGGAGAATCTATCCGCTACCAGTGGCGTATGGAACCGTGAGGGTAATGAGTTTATTCACTTTAACGGGGTCTATCCCAACGGTAAATTGTTCGGTGTTACCCGTTACCGCTTTAGTGAACAGCGCGAAATCGAAGAGGTCAGCTTTGCCGCACGGGCCACTTTCTTTAAAGACTATTGGCTGGAAGAAGAGGGTGTTGTTACTCGGTTCGTCGAAGACGGCACGCAAACCAGTGAGTTTCTAACGCGGCGCTGGGACTCCCATTTATCGCCCGACTTGTTAACGCTGATGGTTATGCCAGCAGACTCGCTGTCGATGGGTAGCTTGTACAACTACGCTCAATACCTCGATGAGCAGGAGCAGAAGTCATCGAAATACTGGCTGGCTTTTTGGAGCAAGGCCTTGCAGCCGCTCTCGGTACTCAGCCTGGTATTAATCGCCACCTCTTTTGTGTTTGGCCCCCTGCGAGATGCAACCATGGGCTTTAAAATCTTTGCCGGGGTGATTGCGGGCATCGCCTTTCAAACCAGCCAGCAATTGCTCGGGCCATCGAGCGTGGTGTTTGGCTTTTCGCCATTTTGGGCCGTGTTTACGCCGGCTATGGTGTGCATTGGTATCGGTTTGGTTTTATTGCGGCGGGCGGCTTAGCTCGGCTATACCTTGTTATTCCTAGACGCTATTTGTATCTAGATTCTATAGCCTCTTTATTGAGTTGTTTGCGGGTCTTTTCTTTTGGCAAAACCACAACCCGTGTCTGGCTCCAAATATCGTGCAGGCAATGTCCGTCGCGATTAAACAGGCAATACACATAAGAAAGTCCGCCACATAATAGAGCGGGTGGTGCTACTAAACTGCGAATCCAGCACTGCTGCCAGCTTGCGAATGGGCTGGTGCCGGGTGCTGATTCATCGAGTTGTTCGAGACAGATATGCCAGGTTTTCATGCCGAGGGTTTGGCCACTGCGTCGCCAGCACCAGCTGTAAAACAGCGCGAGGCAAAGCCACCAGCCAAAGAGGAAGAGGTAGCGCAAAGGGCCTTCGTATTCTAGCCGTGTTGTTTCCTGACCCTCCGTCAATATTTGTGTTGCCGCGCTGCCATCAGTAAAGATCTGGATGACAAAGAAGGTCGTTGCGTAGGCAATGCTGATGGCAGCGAGTAGGAATATGTCGTATACCAGTGCCGCGATGCGCCGTATGGGTCTGGCAATGGGCAGGGCCTGGGAGCCGGAATCTAGCGTCGTTTCTGTAGAGCTGCTCTGGTCTTTTAAAGGGGCGGTGCTGTCTGGCTTTTGGGGTGTGGCTGACAAGAGTGGCTCCATGTGGCTGGTGTAGCAAGTTTGATGACATTGTGGCGGTTTGGGGCGCTAATTATAATGGCTTTGTTAGCGTTGCGCATTGGCCTAGTTTGGGCCTGGCTTGAACGCGGCTTCCTATGTCGGCTTATGCTGTAATAATAGTGTCAATTGAACGATGTTGATTTTGTGCTCGGGGAGAATTGTTTTTGGCGACGATTAATATACAACGCTCACACCAGCTGCCGCTGGATGAGATCAAGCAAAAAGCTGAGCAGCTGGCGCAGAATTTAACCCAGCGCATCGGTGGCCGATATCGCTGGCAGGGTGATACCGTGCACTACACCTACACCGGGGTGAAGGCGCGTATCGATTGTGGCGAGAGCGATATTCTTATTGATATAAACCTTAGTTTTCTGGCCTCGGTTTTCCGGGGCACGATTGAGGAAGAGGTGAGGGAAACCCTCGATAAGCACCTGACTTGATGCGCTTATTTCAGTAGGGGGTTCCATAGAGGCAACCCTGTAAAGAAAGCCCCGTACCGCTAAATTCTCATCTCTGGCTCGACTAAAGCAGGCCGCGAATAAAACTGCGGTCTAATTTGTTGATGTCGGGTCGTCCCGACAAAATCATATCCCGCTCGATTTCACTCTTTAACAAGCTCAATACCCGTTCAACGCCGGCCTGTCCGCCAGCGGCAAGCCCGTACAGGTAGGGCCGGCCCATCATGCAGGCAGTGGCGCCCATGGCGAGGGCTTTTAATACGTGGCTGCCGCGCCGCACCCCCCCATCGAGAATGATTTCTAGCTTATTGCCGACGGCATCAGCAATTTCTGCGACGAGATCAATGGGTGCCGCTACGGTGTCGAGCTGGCGGCCGCCGTGATTGGAAATAATGACTGCAGTAGCGCCGATGTCGGCAGCCCGTTGGGCATCTTCAACAGATAAAATACCTTTGATGGCAAAAGGCCCCTGCCAGCGGGCGGCGACTTTTTCGGCGTAGGCCCAGTTCAGGGCGCGGTCAAACTGTTCGTTAATGTATTTGCCCAGTGAACTTACTTGCGAGCTGCCTTCTGAAATATGGTGGCTCAGGTTGGCCATTTCCAGCGCTGGCGTTGTTAAGTAGTGGTAACACCAGGCGGGGTGCAGGGCGAAACTGGCGAGGCTTTGCAAAGTTAACTGAGGGGGAATTGTCATGCCGGTGCGCAGGTCGCGCTCGCGGTTGCCCTGTACGACGGTGTCGACGGTCAGGCACAGAGCGTCGTAGTTGGCGGCGCGACAACGGTCGATCAGTTCTTCATTAATGGCGTTGTCACGCAGTACGTAGAGCTGGAACATTTTTGGGCCGCTGGTTGCGGCGGCGACATCTTCAATAGTCGTGGTCGCTATCGTCGAGAGTGAATACATTGTGCCGGATTGTTCAGCGGCACGGGCCACTGCGCGCTCACCCTGGTGATGAAAAAAACGTGACATGCCGGTGGGTGACATCAATACGGGCCAGTCGAGTTCGCAACCCAGTACTTTGGTTTTCATGTTGATGGTGGTGACATCTTCAAGACAGCGGGGCACTATTTCGTACTTATTAAAAGCCTGGGTATTGTTGGTGCGGGTGAGTTCATCATCAGCGCCACCATCAATATAGTGAAACAGCGGGGCGGGTAGTTTGCGTTTGGCTTGCTGTCGAAAATCGTCGAGATTAAAACAGCGTTTGATGGACGGCGGGCTTAGTGAGAGTGGCATGCCTTTATTCTAGCGGAAATATTGAAGGACTATCTATTGGCGGCTTATTTATAGCCCAAAACCAACAAACCCACACCGAGGCGTGGGTTTGTTGTTAGATCTAAAGAAGAGTGCTTATGCGGCTCTTTCTTTAGCAATCTTGGCTGAGCTTTTACCACGGCCATTGCGCAGTAGCTCGCCGGGAGTGGCACCGGTGCATTCACCGTTGTCAAAGGTCACTTCACCATTGACGATGATGGCCTGATAGCCTTCGGCGCGTTTAATGCGACGCCATTCGCCAGCAGGCAGATCGTGGACGATTTCGCCGATCCACTCGTCACCATCGCCGAGAGCGTTGATGTCGTAAACCACAACGTCAGCAGCCCAACCTTCACGCAATACACCGCGCTCTTTTAAGCCGACTGCCTGAGCGGGTAGAGCCGCGAGGCGGTAGTGAGCTTCTTCCAGAGTGATTTTTTCTTCGTCGCGCACTAACCACTTGAGGAAGTCGGTGGTGTAAGCGCCGCCAGTGAAGAACTTGGTGTGAGCGCCGCCATCAGAAACACCGGGGATGGTGTAATTGTTGTCGTTGATGATTTCCGCCATAAAGTCGGCGTTAAAGCCTTTGTCTGGGCCGAGGAAGTGGACGTTGAGGTCGCCTTCGAGGGACAGGTCGAGCATCACGTGAATCGGGTGTTTGCCCTCTTCTTCACCAATTTGCTTAAGAGTCTTGCCTACGTATTTTTCCAGTGACTTGGTGCCGTGGACATCTTGCACCTGCAACAGGGGAACCGCGCCGCCAACTCCAGCTTGAATGACCTGTAGGCGTCGATCGGCCTCTTCAGTTTCTTCGATGATGGCTTCGCGCAGCTCGGGGTCTTTCAGTTTTTCGAGTTTTTCTGCTTTCGTGCCGGTAGTCAGCTTACGCCAGGCAGGGCTGGCATCGTAGAGATTCCAGTGCTCGAGGGTGAAGCAGAAGCCCGTGCGCACGGTGCCGGCCCTGCCTGGCGTAAGCTGACTACCGGCACGAAAGCAGAAAAACTCGAAAAACTGAAAGACCCCGAG
>QNFO01000038.1 GCA_003646355.1 Gammaproteobacteria bacterium | reverse complement strand
TGTTGGTCAGCTCTTCCGGGTAGGCTTTACTGATATCACCGGTGTTGCCGACCAGCGGCATCATGGAGGTAAGAACACCAGCGCCCATGGCACCTTTGGCCATCTTGTCCATAAAAAACCGACGGCTGTAGTCAAAATCGTACTTCTTAATGTGCATTACGGAACCCCATTTATCATTATTTTTCCGATGACTTGTCAACACCGGATTAATCTTATTGTGAACTGCATTAGCCGCTGACTAATACGCAATCGGCTCTAAATATTTTTTTATTAGGCCGCTTTGTACTATATGATTTTTCGTTATGCAAGACATTCGCGGGGTTGATCGCAAAAAAATATATGGAAAGTTATTGTCATATATCAGTCGCTTACATGAAAAAAACCTCGTTTTTTTAATGACTTAAGTCTTAATACATCAGTGTCTGAAAACAATGGGAATCACTAAATAATTGGAACTTACATCAACGTTTGATGCCAACAAAAGGTGCCAGGCGGCACCAGAGAATCCAGGCAAGCTTATGCATAAAACGCAGGATAAAAAACTTTAGGCACAAAAAAAGGCACTCTAATGAGTGCCTTTTTTTATTACGAGAACGCGCTAGAACTGATAGGTAACCCGCATGGTGAAGTCATCCGACCAGTCAAACACACCTAGAGAAGAAGAGTTATTGCCGTCGATGATGTTGGCAAAAGCTTCAACTGTCCAGGCACTACTGGGTTTATAGCGTACGGCTGGCTGAAACAAGAAACCGCCTTCAAAGTCATACAGGAAAGAGCCATCAAGACGCCACTTCAAACCGGGAAAGGGTTGTTGAAAGGCCATCACAGTGCCGTGCCAACCGCGGTCTTGCTCACCACCACCGGGACGATGCGTCAAATCACCACCCAGGCCACTCAAGTGACGTCCGAGAAGATCACTCTCTTTACGATACATATATTCAAAAATCATAAATGTCGCAGGAAAGCTGTCACTAAAGCGATGGTACTTTTCAAGAACCAGGCTAGCCAATACTTCATCTTCCTCAATAAATTCGTAACGAAGATTATTGGTGAACTTCTTATTCGGTGTATAGCTCATTTCAAAGCGCACCACTAACTGATCCAGGAAAGAGTTTGGATCATCAGCGTAGATAATGTGGTTAACACCAAAGCCGAAGATATTTTCCGATGCATAACTGACACGCATTTTACCGCTAAGACCAACGCCACCAGGAGAACCTGGGATGACATCATTGCCCGCTTCAAGAGCTGCAATAGCCTCTTCAACCGTACCAGAAGCTCCCGGTGCAAGTGTACCCGCAGCACCAGAACCCCAAAAAAGTTCGAGAAAATCGGTGCCATTCATACCATTAGGTGTCAAACCAAATGCCAAATTATGTCCGCCACCATTTTGGGTTGTTAGCCATTCACCATTAGCATCCGGTGTCATGCCCAAGCTTTGAGCAAAACCTTTAATCCAGGCAAAATCATCAATCAAACCATTAATCACGTCCAGACCATCGACACCACCGACACCCGAGTTGTAGAACCACTCGTCAGGGCTGGCTGTACCCGCCCGGCTACCCGGCTCATAGATAAAGGGCTGGGTTTCGAAGCCAGGCCCAAAAGCCGCGTTAGGAACCCCTCCGGCATACAAGGTAAACAGAGGGTCGGGGTTATGTCGGGCTACAGCAAAAAACTGCACGCCCCAGCTGCCATCTTCACCCAGGTTTTGACCCTGCACACGAATACCGCCGTTAATTTGATCATCAACCTTATCAAAGCCCTCTTCGTAACCGCCGTTCATATTAAAACCCGATTGAATCAGGTTATAAGGGGAGTAGTTAGTCGGCAGAATAGTGGGCTGGAACATCTGAGCAAACACTTCGACCTCCCAGTTTTGATCAACCTGGTAACTGGTACGAATACCCGGTGATGACAGGCGCTCATCTGAATATTCCTCTGCACCAAAGTCAAAAATCACATGGCGACGAAAATCCAGGCCGTTAGCCATATCAGCCACGCGGAAAAACAGCGCTTCGCCCCAGGCAATTTGCTGCTGACCGATACGCACCCATAATGGCCCTTTGGCATAGTCTAAATAAAGGGCTGGCATATCGAGCATGTAGTCTTTGCCACTAACCGACAAATACGTAGCTTCTTCACCGTGGTTAGGTACGCCGAATAGGTCTGTGCCTTCATCACCATCAACAAAGCCACTCTTATCGACATTATTAAAAACATCAGGCTGATAATAGCCGCGGAATTTAGCAAAGCCCGTCCAATTGTTGCTAATGTTTATATTCACATCGATTTCTGACTTAGTTGCAAATACGTTCCAGTCATTATCTGTCGAGAGATCCCTTCGGCCAGAAATAATTGTGCCTTTGGGAACGCCTCCAAAGTTTTCTAACAAATCACCTTTGGTGGCATAACCTTTACCATTATAGTGATTACCCCCCGTCGTATTCGGGTTTTCATTATTATTCAGCTTATAAGCCATTTCCTGGCGTATAAAGCCCGACACTGATACATCAAAGGCCGACACTGCAGGCGATACAAAAGGCACCCCCGCTAGCGCCAGCATGGACACTCCCAACTTTGCTTGTTTTTTATTGATCATTTAACACCCCTATTAATTCAACTTCTTAATTATCGTTATACTAATTTTTACGATATACAGCCGATCTAAAAAAAATTATTTCCTAATTTATTATTATATTTTTCTGGAAATAAACTTCACTTTCTTTTCTTATTTTTATAATTAACTACCCAGTCGACGAATTGCCTGAATGGTCAGGTATTTGTCGTAGGCATCCTCTGTGTCAAATGCCGTCTTCAGACCACCTTTAATACTTTGTGCGTGGTTAAAGCGCGTAAAGCGGTTGGTCTGAATATCATGTGCATGTACAAAAGACCAGGACCAGGCCGGATGGCCATTTTTCTCAAGGTTAGCAATATCCCCTTTCGCCTGCTGGCTACTGCCGATCTCAAACGAACGCCACAATTCACCGCGACGATCATAAGTCACGTAAGCAATTGCAAACTGGTTACGAGTATCGATCCATATACGTTTCTTGCTTACCGGCGCACGGGGAAAGCCCGTTGGCTCAGCTTCAAGCACCAATACTTCAGGGCACAGTTCGTAATCCACTTCAAAGAAGTTAAGACCTTTTTTACCACCGTGCAGGGTATGGTCTTTAGACCAGTTCTCCTTATCACCGTGCCAGGTGCCCGAAACGGAACCCAGGAAGGGGCCACGACCAATGATTTTATAGTTGCCCCATGTCAGCATGGGGTCGCCAGCTGCCCAAGCGTCGGAAAGGAAGAAGGTGATACCCGGTACCAGGGGCTCAAAGCGCTGGTTAGTGGGGAAGCGACGTACGCGTTTGAACGCGGGCAGGTAGCCGAAGAGGTCGGGGAATTTTCGTTGATCCTGCTTCCAAATATTGAGAAAGCTAGTGCCCTTAACGTCGTTCGGCTTGGTAAACCAAACCGACTGGAAACGCGACTTATCTTCATGACCTTCTAGGTAGGGGCCTTCAGGCTGGCTAACCAGACCCGTGGTGTTCTTTTCACACCAGCCCAGGTGGTAGGAGTATTCAACATCACCATCGGGGCCAATGTCGTTATCTTCAACGGCATAAACTGAGGTGTCATGTCGACCCCAACTCAAGGTGATATTAGCCACTAATTCAATACCGTTTTGCGGATCAGAAAAAGGGTTGCCACCAATCCAGGGCCTGCCATTGGCTGTGGTAACCACATTACCATTGGCATCCAGGGATGCCTGACCCTGATTGCGCAAAGTCGCCTCAAGGTAATCATGGGGGTACATTTTGGTAATATCAGTTGTTGTCGGTGCAATACGAATACGCCGACCTTGCTGTGAAATTTGAACATAGGCAACAGGATCAAGAATGTCCTTAACATACTCAACGTTACCGGCATCAACAATATCACCCGTTTTAATCTTACCCTTAGTCAGAGCTTCGATATTAGTCAGCTCTTCCGGATAAGCTTTGCTAATGTCACCGGTATTACCGATTAGAGGCATCAACGAGGTGAGAACACCGGCACCCATGGTGCCTTTAGCCAATTTGTCCATAAAGAACCGACGGCTGTAGTCAAAATCGTACTTCCTAATATGCATGGCAGATCCCATTTATTGTTATATATAGTCGGCTGTTTCAGCGTCTGCTGAAGCTAGTTAGCACTCAATTACTAGCCCTTAAAAAGCTTTTCCATAAACCTTGGTCAGCCAAGTGACTTTGTACTATATGATTTTTTATTATGCAAGAGATTAACCAGAGTAATCATAAAAATAGTATGGCAATAGACTGACACTTATCTCCCGTGAGTGCCAGATTACCACCTCACTAATACAGCTCGACTCCTACCAACAGAGCTACTGACAAGCATCGGTTTTCTAAAGCAAGGAAGGTAAAAAAGAGTGGCGCGAGGGGTAGATAAGGTGGGCTGGAAGGCAAATACTCATTTTTAGTTTACTTGTCGTCGGGGCGGTTCGTATGCCCGTAACATCAGCAAATAGTATTTTAGTTTAGAGAAGCACGAGGTTGTCTCGATGAATCAGCTCTTCAGCATTGCAATAGCCTAGCACCTCGGTAATACAGTGGCTGGCCTTGCCGATAATTTTACGCGCATCCCCGGCACTGTAATTGACCAGGCCGCGAGCAACTTCCTGCCCCAGGGAATCAACACAGCGAACCATTTCACCGCGGGTAAACTCACCACTAACCGTGCTGACACCGACAGGCAAGAGACTCTTACCCCTTTCTTTCAGTACGCGAACAGCGCCATCGTCCAGCACCAGGGTGCCGCGCACCTGAAGATGCCCCGCCAACCACTGCTTGCGGGCCACCAGGGGTTCGTTATCGGCCACCAGCAGAGTACCCACTTCATCACCGGCAAAAATTTTTAGCAGCACATCGACGTCACGACCGCCGGCTATTACCGTATTGGCACCAGAACGCGCTGCCAGTCGAGCCGCCTGTAACTTGGTCACCATGCCGCCTCGACCGAGCCCACCGACGCTGTCACCGGCTACCGCATCGAGACTTCTATCATTTGCACTGGCGCGACGAATCAAGGGGGTATCGGGGTTCTTACGCGGGTCTTCTTCAAACAGGCCGGACTGATCGGTGAGAATGACCAGCTGCTCTGCATCAACCAGGTTGGTCACGAGGGCCGCCAGGGTATCGTTATCGCCAAAGCGGATTTCGTCGGTAACCACCGTGTCATTTTCATTGACCACGGGTACAACACCGAGAGAGAGCAAAGTATTGAGGGTGCTGCGCGCGTTGAGATAGCGCTCGCGGCTGGAGAGGTCGTCATGGTCAAGCAAGACCTGAGCGGTGTGTTTGCCAAACTGCTGAAACTTAGATTCGTAAGCCTGTACCAGGCCCATTTGTCCGACGGCAGCGGCCGCTTGTAGCTCATGAATTAAAGTCGGGCGCTGCTGCCAACCGAGACGACTCACGCCCTCGGCCACGGCACCGGAGGAGACCAGCACGACCTCGAGATCTTCGCCCTGAAGTTTGGCGATCTGCTCAACCCAGCCGGCGATGGCCTGATGATCCAGACCCTGACCATTGTTGGTCAATAAGGCGCTGCCAATTTTCACGACCCAACGCCGAGTGCGGCTCGGGGACTCTACTGTTTTATCCACGACATCTCTAATCTGTAGGCTTTAGAAAAATACTAGGGCGTGTAAACGACTTCGACCTCATGATCGTCGTCATCCTCATCTTCGTCTTCAAGCTCTTGTTCAGCGGTTTTTGACTGCTGACGCTGCAGGCGCAGCTTTTCAATTTGCTCGCGTGCTTCGAGCTGCATGCGCGTCTGCATATCACGCTCGGCTTGCGCCACCTCGGGAAACTCGGTCTCTCGACTGCGACAATCGTCGAGATAATCGCAAATAGCATTACACAGTTTATCGGTGCCCTCTTTGGTTAAGGCTGAGACAAAAAATACTGGCCCCTGCCATTGCAAATCATCAACCAGCTTTTGACAGACGGCCTCTCGACTGTCCTTCGGCAACAAATCCATTTTATTTAACACCAGCCAGCGTGGCCGATCTGCCAGAGTGGGGCTAAAGCTCGACAGTTCATTCTGAATGGTAATCGCGTTTTCTAAGGGGTCGGAACCATCGACCGGCAGCATGTCGACCATGTGCAGCAAAAACCGCGTGCGGGTTAAATGCTTGAGAAAACGAATACCCAGCCCAGCGCCCTCAGAAGCACCTTCAACCAGACCCGGTACATCGGCAATCACAAAGCTGCGGTATTTCTGCAGGGTGACGACACCGAGGTTGGGCACCAGGGTGGTAAAAGGGTAATCGGCCACTTTTGGCGTCGCTGCTGACACCGAACGAATCAGTGTTGATTTACCGGCATTGGGTAAACCCAGCAAGCCGACATCGGCGAGCAGCTTTAACTCGAGACGTAGATTGCGCAGCTCCCCTTCCGTACCCGGACTGGTTTGGCGCGGCGCACGGTTGGTGCTCGATTTATAGCGCGCGTTGCCGAGGCCGTGAAAACCACCCTTGGCGACGATCAGTTCCTGCCCTGCCTTGGTCAAATCGCCCAGTATTTCGTCACTGTCGGTATCAATAATCGTGGTGCCAACAGGTACGCCAAGCACGAGATCATCACCGCCCTTGCCTCGGCAATTACGGCCACGACCCGACTCACCATTTTTCGCCCGGTGATGACGCTGATAACGGAAGTCGATGAGGGTATTGAGATCGACCTCGGCGCGTAAAATAACACTGCCGCCATCACCCCCGTCGCCACCATCGGGGCCGCCCTTGGGAATGTACTTCTCACGCCGAAAACTCAGGCAACCTCGACCGCCGTCGCCCGCTTTAACGATGATGGGTGCTTCGTCGACAAATTTCACTCTACACCTCTGCCCAGTTGTTGCATCTGCATACCCTAACTATCAATTGTTTACCCACTAAGATGAGTGGCAATGGCCACCAGCGCTATCATACGCCCATAAAAAAAGCCCCGCATGCGGGGCTTTTAAACAAACAGTACCGCTTCGGTGCAATCTACATTAAGCGCCAATCACATCGACAAATTTGCGGTTATTCGGGCCGCGAACAACGAACTTCACCTGACCGTCTGCTTTGGCAAACAAGGTGTGATCTTTGCCGATACCGACATTGCTACCCGGGTGAAAGCGCGTACCGCGCTGTCGCACAATAATATTACCTGCGTCTACCTGCTCGCCACCGTAGCGTTTAACGCCCAGGCGTTTGCTTTCCGAGTCGCGTCCGTTTCTAGTACTACCACCAGCTTTCTTGTGTGCCATGAGCTATCTCCTGCTGATCAACCGGCGTTGATGTTGGTAATTTTAACTTCGGTGAACCACTGACGGTGGCCCATCTGTGAGCGTGAATGCTTACGACGACGAAATTTAACGATGCGCACTTTCTTGGCGCGACCGTGGCTGATAATCTCAGCACTAACTTTACCGCCGTCCACGTAGGGAGCACCGATCTTTACGCTGTCGCCATCGGCTATCATCAACACTTTATCAAAATCAATGGTGTCGCCAGTTGCTGCCTCAAGAAGCTCGAGGTTTAATACTTCACCCGGCTCAACTCGATGCTGCTTACCGCCACTTTCTATTACCGCGTACATGTTTTGCTCCTACTGAAACTAAGACTTACTAAAGCTGTAGCGCCTTCCGGTATTCCTACTTTAAAGAAGGAGGGAAGACTGCTGCCCGACCACTTGCTCCTGCGAACAATAATGGGCTGGGGGCGAGAGGGCGGCAATTCTAAGGGAAAGAGCCATTGCTAGCAAGCACTCGATTCGATATTTAACGATATATTGTCTCGCTATCGCAAGGGCCTGCGCTAATCTTGACACTTGCTCAGCAGAACCCTAGGATGCCGCGCTTCCCATCTTCTATATTTGCCCCGTAATGCAGCCATTTAGACAAGTTGTCACCAGCGATTTTGACGCCGTCAACCAACTGATTATTGACGAATTGCGCTCGGATGTGGGTCTGGTCGAGCAAATTGGCCACTACTTAATAGATGCTGGCGGCAAACGCCTGCGACCTCTGCTGGTCTTACTTGTCGCTCAGGCTTGTGCTTATAAAGGCAAGGGGCACATTAATCTCGCCGTTATTATCGAATTCATCCACAGCGCCACCCTGCTGCACG
>QNFO01000037.1 GCA_003646355.1 Gammaproteobacteria bacterium | reverse complement strand
TGCGTCTACAGGCTGAAGAGCCGCGACGCGTACTCAAAGTGACCTGGGGCGGGGCTCCAGAGCAGCGTTATCCCGTTAAGATCCGCATAAGCTCATACAACAGGGCTGGCTTGTTAAGTGATATTACCGGCCTAATTGATGGGGAAGGACTAGCCATTGGTGCTTTGAGTAGCTCGGAAACAAATGATGGTTTAATTGATACAGAGTTCTCTACCGAAGTGGTCGATATGGAAGAGCTCAGTGGGCTGCTCAGCAAGTTATGCCAAATTGATAATGTTGTCGATGCCTGTCGCCTGGTTGAGCCGGAATCAATAGATGCCGACTGAAAGTAAAGCTGAGAGTAAGACTAAAAGTATCGATGATCTACTCCATTTAATGGCTCGCCTACGTAAGCCAGAAACGGGTTGCCCCTGGGATATTAAGCAGGATTTCCATAGCATCGTACCCCATACCCTGGAAGAGACCTATGAAGTTGTCGATGCCATCGAGCGGGGCGACTTTACACATTTGCGGGAGGAGCTTGGCGATCTACTTTTTCAGGTTGTTTTCTATTCTCAGATGGCTAAAGAGCAGGGCTTATTTGAATTTTTAGATGTTGCTGATGGACTCAATGCCAAGCTGCTAGTACGTCACCCTCATGTATTTCCAGACGGTACTTTAAGTAGTGAGCGTTTAGCGGGGGCGGCGCCGGAACAGGCTGAGATTCGACACACATGGGAAAAGTTGAAAGCCCAGGACCGTTTAAATAAAGGGCGGAAGGGGCGTTTGGCGGATATCCCACTTGCGATTCCAGCACTCAGTCGTGCTGAAAAACTGCAAAAAAGGGCCGCTAATCATGGCTTCGACTGGCCTGATTATCCGCCCGTTTTAGATAAAATCGATGAAGAGCTTGCCGAATTAAGAGAGGCTATTGATTTAAATAACGAGCAAGATATTGATGAAGAACTCGGCGATTTAATGTTTGCCTGCGTCAACCTTGGTCGCCATCGGGGTATTAATCTTGAAGCATGCCTGCGACGGGCTAATCGAAAATTTGAAGCCCGCTTCCATGGGATGGAAGAGATTGCCGGTAATAACAGTCTCGATTTTGAAGGCTTGAGCCTTGAAGCAAAAAACGACTTGTGGGAGCAAGTTAAAAAGGCAGAAAAAGACGCGACTAACTAGAGGCTTGTATCCCCCTCTGCGACTTGTAGAAAGCCCCCATTCAGTGTAAGGTTCGGCCTTTTTTTTGGTGCCGTTAAACTTTTCTCAAGAGATTAAATAGAGTAAAGCTCGGATGATTCTAATTCTCATCGAGTCACCCTGACTTTTGATATTCGGTATCTGCCCGCCAATCGGAGAACATAATGCGATTAATCCTTCTAGGACCACCCGGAGCTGGAAAAGGAACCCAGGCACAATTTATTTCGGAGAAATACGGTATACCGCAAATTTCTACCGGCGACATGTTACGTGCTGCCGTTAAAGCAGGCACCGAGCTTGGCTTAAAAGCCAAAGATATTATGGCATCCGGCGGTCTGGTTTCTGATGACTTGATTATTGATTTGGTAAAGGAACGTATTCAGCAGGCAGATTGTGTTAATGGCTTTCTGTTTGATGGTTTTCCCCGAACAATTCCTCAGGCTCAAGCCCTTGTTGATGCGGAAATTACAATCGATGCGGTGCTAGAAATTCACGTCGCCGATAATGAAATCGTTTCCAGATTAAGCGGGCGACGCGTACATGAAGCATCGGGGCGTATATATCATGTTCAACATAATCCGCCCAAGTCAGAAGGGCTTGATGATGCAACAGGCGAAGCCCTGATTCAGCGTGTTGACGATAGTGAAGAAACGGTACGCAATAGATTGAATATCTACCATGAGCAAACTGAGCCGCTAGTTGCTTTTTATGAGCAGCTTCTTAAAGAAGGCAAAAAGCCTGCGCCACGCAATGCCCGCGTTGATGGTGTTGGTACCCTTGACGAGGTTCAGGCTCGCATTACAGCAGCCCTTGCATAGTTTCTTTATAACCCCCGGCCTTCACTATTGTTGCCCATAGTAGGTATCGCGCCATATTGGCTAGGCCTATAGCCTTATTAAATTGTGAGGAAAACACAGGCTAAAGCTGAGCCTGTGAAACTGCCGGGGGATCAATCGTTGTCTATAGAAAAAATCGGCGTCATCTTAGTTAATCTTGGTACACCCGCGGCGTCAGATGCCCGCTCGGTGGGCCGGTATCTACGCGAATTCCTTTCTGATCCGCGAGTAGTAGAAATTCCCCGCCTGTTCTGGTGGTGCCTGCTTAATTTTTTTATTGTCCCTCTTCGTTCACGAAAAGTGAGTGAAAACTATCGTTCCATTTGGCTTGATGAAGGTTCGCCTCTGAAGGTTATCACCGAGCGGCAAGTGGCAGCGCTGCAATCTGTTCTTGAAAACAATAGTGAGCGGGAATTTATTACCACTTATGCGATGACCTATGGCGATCAGTCTATTTCAAACAGCGTGGAAAGCTTACGGCAGCAAGGCGCTGATAAAATAGTTGTCCTGCCCCTGTTCCCGCAATATTCAGCAAGTACAACAGCCGCTGTCTACGATCAACTCGCTGATCTGATCAAAGACTATCGCGATATTCCCGATATACGCATTGTTCATCACTACTATGATCATCAGGGCTATATTGATGCTCTCGCCGATTCCGTGCGCCAGCACTGGCAGGAAAATGGACAGGCAGAGTGCTTATTAATGTCATTCCATGGCATACCGAAGAAATATGTTGATCAGGGCGACCCCTACTATCTGCAATGCCTGGAAACTGCACGGGCTCTATCAGTTTGCCTGGGTTTGTCTTCACAGCAGTGGGCTTTCAGTTTTCAATCGCGCTTTGGCCGTCTGGAGTGGGTGAAACCCTATACTGATAAGGTCTTAGAAGTCTGGGGCAGGCGCGGGCTGGAAAGTGTTGATGTGATTTGTCCGGCCTTTTCCAGTGATTGTCTTGAGACGCTCGAAGAAATAAATCAAGTTAATCGCCAGTTGTTTTTGCAGGCTGGCGGTAAAAAGTTTTCGATGATCCCCTGCTTAAATGACGCCCCTTTACATATTAAAATGCTCAAAGAGCTGGTTTATAGTCGGCTTTAAACCCTTGCGAGGCTAGCAATTCTGTCGTTATAAAATCAAGGCGCAGAACTTGGCTAATACTGACGGCACATATCTTTGTGTGATTTGTCTCAAAAAAAATAATAATTAAAGTTTTAAGCCTGCATTGTCTTGTTTTAACTAGCAATTTGTGGACACCCCATAATTTATCCACTAAAATTCGCGCACTTGGTTAAATATCAAGTAATTTATTAATTGCTTTAAATTATTTTTCAGGAGCATTTATATGCCACGCCCTGCAAGCAAAAAGAAAGCCGCAAAGCCAGTAGTAAAAAGTACTGTTACCAGTGCCGGATCAGCTGCGGAAAAAGTATTGGAAAAAGCGCTGAAACAGCTGGATGCTCAAAGCGGAAAATTACGAATTGCCAGGGATAAGCTTCGCCAAAAAAGAGTCAGTGTTGCAAAAAATGCAACTTCTGCGGCTACTGCAGCTTTGGATAAAGCTTATACGGCAGTAACAACGCATTCGGTTTCTCATTCTGAGTTGACTAATTCTGTTCGGCTGGCTAAAGCTGATGTGCGAATAGAGGCGGTTTTGAAAAAAACCCATGAAGCTCAAGAAGCGGCTCAGTTAAAGCTCGAGAAAGCAGCTTTGACAATGGCTAAAAATTCAGCGGCAGAATTAAAAGCTGCGATTGAGAAATTCGAGCAACGTTGGTTAAAGCAACGTGAACAAGCCAACACTAAAAAGCTGAAACTAATTGCTGCGCGTTCTCGTACTAAGGTCAAGACTACTGAGAAAAAATCCAAATCTGAAGCTTCAGCTATTCGCAAGCGTGCGAACAAGCTTAGCGCCAAGCCCGTAGCTACGCCAGGTCGTCCTGGTCGCCCAACGGGTTCTGCTGCCAAAACCACAAAATCAGACGTTGCGCCTAAGCGTAGAGGTCGTCCTGCCAAGGTTGCAGCTAAAGTGCCTGCTAGCACTGAGCCCAAGCGTAGGGGTCGTCCACCAAAAGCGGCTTCCGCTAAGAAAGTTGCGGTAAGCAAGACGCAGAAAAGTGCTGAAGCACCTAAAAGACGTGGCCGTCCACCGAAAGCCACGCCTGCAGTTGCAGCTAAAGCGACTAAAAAAGTGAGCAAGGCTAAAGTAACTGCCAAGAAAAGCACAACAGCAAGCAAGGCCGGCGCACCGAAAAGACGGGGACGTCCACCAAAGGTTACAAAATCTTAATAACAGCTTAGCTTGTTCAAAAAAACCCTCCTTCGTTGGAGGGTTTTTTTTGTCAGGTATTTTCCTATAGTGACGTAAATAGTTGATCAGCTGGTTATAATCGATTTGTCCTTCCAGTCAGTCACCGTACACCGGTCTTATTAAGGCCCCCGATTTTAAAAAGTTAGAATTTTATGGCATCACTTCTTTCCATAGATACATCCAGCACTTGTTGTTCTGTTGCATTGAGTATTGATGATAAGCAACTGATTAAGCGGACCGATACACCTCGAGAGCACGTTCGCTTAGTACTGCCGATGATTGATGCCTTACTGAGTGAAGCGTCAATTAAACTTTCTGCTTTAGATGCAATAGCATTTACTCATGGCCCAGGCTCTTTCACCGGATTACGTATTGGTTTTGGTGTTGTACAAGGTTTGGCCTTTGGTGCTGATCTGCCGGTCATTGCGCTTTCTACTTTGCGCGTTATGGCACAAAGAGCTATTCGCTTAACGAGTCTGCCGAGTGAGTGCGCAATTATTCCCGCTATTGATGCGCGTATGGGTGAGTTGTACTGGGGTTTTTATAGGCAAGTTGATGGGCTTGCTCAGCAAATAGAGCCCGATGCCCTCTGTCCACAACAGAGTATCTCTCTCCAACTATTTGATGAAGATACAGACCCAGGGCTGGCAAATATCACGTCTTTCATCGGCGTGGGTGATGGTTGGCAATATAAGCCGGAGCTGAGTAGCGCTAATGAAGTGCTTGAATTGAGCGCTATCCATGAAAATATAGGACCGGACGCAGAAGATATCCTTCCTCTGGCCATCGCAGATTTTCAAGCGGGGCGAGTGGCGGTGATAGAGGATGTAGAGCCTGTTTATTTGCGTAATACGATTAGCTGGAAAAAACGTCAACGTTTAAGAACATAGTTTTTAGTAAAAAACCATCACGAGCGAATGTATGGAAACAATTCAGGTTTTTTTTCTGGCGATTATTCAAGGTCTTACTGAATATTTGCCGATTTCTAGTTCAGCTCATTTAATTCTGCCTTCTCAATTACTCGGGTGGCCGGATCAGGGGCTCGCCTTTGATGTGGCCGTTCACGTCGGCTCATTACTGGCCGTTTGTACCTATTTCCGTCACGAGCTTCGACTTATTTTTAGCAGTTGTTGGGCTCAGGTAATTCAAGGCCAAAGCAATGAACATAGTCGCCTGGGCTGGTTATTAATGTTTGCCACCATCCCCGTTGGTCTGGCTGGTCTCTTGTTCGACAATTTTATTGAAAACCATCTGCGCTCCATTATGGTGATTGCCCTAACCACGATTATCTTCGGTTTATTGCTTGGCCTGGTTGATAAAAAGGGGGCTCACCAATTAACAATGGCGCAAATGGGCTGGCGCTCGGCCATGCTGATTGGCCTATCTCAGGCCTTAGCATTAATACCCGGTACCTCTCGATCCGGCATTACGATTACGGCAGCTCTGGCCCTGGGTTATGACCGTCAAAGCGCTGCGCGTTTCTCCTTTCTACTCGCCATCCCCGTTATTATTCTCAGTGGCGGTTATAAAGGGCTGCAACTTTTTGGTGAGCATAATTCAGTCGCCTGGGGTGATATTTTACTCGGTGTCGGGCTTTCAGCGGTGACCGCATTTATGTGTATCCACTTTTTTCTCGCGCTGGTTAATCGCATTGGTATGATGCCCTTTGTTTGGTATCGGCTAATCCTTGGTGGATATTTATGTACTTTGTTAGTTAATGGGAGCTAAAGCGATGAAGAAAAAAGTAGCCTTCCTCGGCCTTGGGGTAATGGGTTATCCCATGGCCGGTCATTTAAGTCGCAAGGGCTTTGAGGTGACGGTTTACAACCGTACAGCGGCACGCGCCGAAGACTGGGTGAATGAATTCTCTGGCCAAATGGCGGCAACACCCGCCGAAGCCGCAGCGGGTGCTGCCATTGTTTTCGCCTGTGTCGGTCAGGATGAGGATGTACGGGCTATAACGACCGGCGCACAGGGTGCCTTTGAAACATTAAACAAAGACGCTATTTTTGTTGATCACACCACAGCTTCGGCAGCACTGGCCCGTGAGTTAGCAGAGCATTGTCAGCAGCACGGCTTTCACTTTATTGATGCGCCAGTTTCCGGTGGTCAGCAGGGTGCCGAAAATGGCCGTTTAACCGTTATGTGTGGTGGCGAAGAATCCGCTTTTACGAAAGTTGCCCCTGTTATTGAATGCTATGCACAAACCGTTAAATTATTGGGCCCGTCGGGCAGTGGCCAGCTGTGCAAAATGGTCAATCAGGTTTGTATCGCCGGTTTGGTGCAGGGGCTTGCCGAAGGCTTGCACTTTGCCCAGGCTGCCGGACTTGACGCCAGCGACGTGATTGAGGTTATTTCCAAAGGCGCGGCACAATCCTGGCAAATGGAAAATCGACATAAAACCATGTTGGCGAATGAATTTGAACACGGCTTTGCCGTTGACTGGATGCGGAAAGATCTCGACATCGTCCTACAGGAAGCGCGACGTAATGGCTCGCAATTACCGGTTACTGCGCTGGTCGATCAATTCTATGCCGACGTGCAGGCGGCTGGGGGAGGGCGCTGGGATACATCCAGTTTATTGACGCGCTTACAAAACAGAAAAGAACTCGACTAGAAATTGGCCCAGGTATTAGCGCAATGAACAATCAAGATAGTTTTAACGACCAGCTACTCGCTTTTTTAAAAGCTTCCCCCAGCCCCTTTCATGCCGTTGAGCAAATGGCTCAACGGCTCGATGAGGCCGGTTTCGAATATCTTCCGGAGCAGGATCACTGGTCAATAGAGGCTGGTGGGTGTTATTACACCACTCGCAATGGCTCGTCGCTTATTGCCTTTACCAGCGGTGATTTTAACCAGGGTATACGCATGGTCGGCGCACACACCGACAGCCCCTGTTTAATGGTTAAACCCCAGCCGGAAAAAACCAAGAACTACCTGCAAGTTGGCGTAGAGGTTTACGGTGGCGCCCTGTTAAACCCCTGGTTTGACCGAGATCTATCCCTGGCAGGGCGCGTGATTTATCGCGACAAGGCAAGTGGTGAGCTTAAACAAAGCCTGCTCGATTTTGCCCGGGCGATAGCGACTATTCCCAGTTTGGCAATTCACCTTGATCGTGAAGCAAATAAAATCCGAACGGTTAATCCGCAGACTGATATCCCCCCCATTTTATGTACCCTGCACGAACAGCGCAGCCGCGACTTTCGCGAGTTATTAGCAGTAGAGTTGTTGGCGCAAAACCCTGAGCTTGGTGTTAATCCCGAAGCCATTAGCGTGCTCGATTATGAATTGTGTTTTTACGACACCCAGCCGCCAGCCATTATCGGTTTGCATAATGATTTTATTGCCTCGGCTCGGCTCGATAATTTACTCAGTTGTTTTACCGGCTTACAGGCTCTTTTAGCTGCCGACGGTCAGCAGGCAAGTCTACTTGTCTGCACTGATCACGAAGAAGTGGGCAGTGCTTCCGCCTGTGGTGCGCAGGGGCCAATGCTGGCATCCGTGCTAGAACGCCTCTTGCCCGATGTCGGTGAGCGCACGCGCTGCATTGCTCGCTCATTTATGGTGTCGGCGGATAATGCCCACGGCATACACCCCAATTACGCCAGTAAGCACGATGCCAATCACGGCCCGCTTCTTAATGGCGGCCCGGTGATAAAAATTAATGCTAATCAGCGCTATGCCACAAATAGCGTAACGGCCGCACTTTTTCGTGATTTATGTGAGCGTGCCGATGTGCCCGTGCAGAGCTTTGTTACCCGAACAGACCTGGGTTGCGGCAGCACCATTGGCCCCATTACTGCCAGTGAAATTGGTGTGCCGACTCTCGATGTGGGTGTGCCGACCTTTGCCATGCATTC
>QNFO01000036.1 GCA_003646355.1 Gammaproteobacteria bacterium | reverse complement strand
ATGACATCGACGATATCGACAATGCGCGCCTGCACTTCTTCGATCACCCAATCCATAGAGCCGGTGGAGTCGACCACAAACACCACGTCGAGCCCGGTCTCACGTAAGCCCTGTACATAGGCGGCAAACTGGTTGGCCGACTGGCTCAAACCTGTGCCAACGCCGGTTCCAAAACCGGCCAGACCATCACCGCCGGTTGCCACTGTGTTCGACAACAGGGGGGCGGAAAAGCCACTGGCACTTTGCCCACCGGCTGCAGCCTCCATCGCCAGATTGACCTCGGGCGGCGGTGGCGCCAGCGCCGATGTCGCAACGAGTACTGGGGGCGGCTCAAATTCGATGGCATCTTCAAACACCAGCTCTTCTTTTTCTTCTTCTGGCTCGGCGATATCGAGCATAATTTCAATTTCTTCAACACTTTTCTCGGCGGCTAACTCAGGGCTAACGATGTGCAACGAGGCCTGCCAGGTCAGCACCAAATGAATCGCCAGGGAAACCAGCAGTAAAACGAACCACAGGCCCAGGGC
Organism: Gammaproteobacteria bacterium; assembly: GCA_003646355.1. The sequence continues at coordinate 7,917 of QNFO01000036.1, read as the reverse complement.
TTTTAAGTGCTTCAGAGATAGCAGCACTAATAATTACCGGGGCTGTTCACGGTGACGAGTGCCACTCGCGTAACTTTGAGTAAGCGCAATTCGTCAATCAGGGGAATGATAATGGATGCGGGGGTTTGACCATCGGCCCGCAAGCTGACACGAACGGGGACTGGCTGACCCTCGGCCTGTATTTGGCTGGCCCAGTTTGACAATGTTGTCGTTTCGCCCCGCCACCACAACTTTCCATCGGCCGTTAGCGACAACTCTTCGGCCTTTTGCGTCAGCACCTTGCTACTGGATTCGGGGGGGGCGACATCCTTCATGTAGGTTTCGCTGAAATTGCCGACGACAATAAAAAACAGCAGCAGTAAAAACGTCATATTAATAACGGGCAGCATATTGTCGTCAGACTGCTTCTTTTTATCGTGCTCGCTACCGAGATCAAACATGGCTAATCCCCCAATGCCTGAATTTGCACGCGGGGCAGTGACTGGGCGCGCAGTAGATCCATCGCCTCGACCAAAATTTGCAGAGGCACGCTGTCTTCGGCTTTGAGAATAACGGCGGTCTCTGCACTCAATTGCTGACGCACCAGCCACGGGGTGAGTTCTGCCAGCGCCATCGACTTGCCATCTATCCACAATTTACCACCGGGAAAGACCTGAATGCTCAGGCTCTCTCCCTCGGCATGGCTCGCCTTTGTGGGTTCATCGGGCACTTTAAAAGCCACCTCCCTGAACTGTACAAAACTGGTTTCAAGAATAAAGAAAACCAACAAAATAAAAACCAGATCAGCCAGTGGCGTCAGGCTAATGCGGCGCAGGGCTTTGCGGTGGTGGGACTGCAAATTCATAGCGAGGCGACTCGTTGCAGCTGTGCTTAAGGCTTGTCGTAGAGTTTGACGGTAAAGAGCCGGGTCAGCTGGTCTTCCATACTGCGGCGAATGGTCGTGGCGTGGCTGTCGAGCATGTAATAAATTAACGCGAAGGGAATGGCGACGGTTAAACCAACGGCGGTGGTCATCAGCGCCTCCCAAATACCGCCCGCCAGGGCACCGGTATCACCACCGCCGCCCTGGTTAGCCAAGCCGCGAAATACATCAATCATGCCCAACACCGTACCGAGTAAACCAAGCATCGGTGACAAATAGGCAATTTGCTCAATAAAACCATTCATGCCGTTAACACGGGAAATAATGTGTTGGCCCTGACGGTTTAATTCTTCGCGAACAGCGCTTTGATCTTTATCGCCTTTATTTAGCCAGCGAATACCTTGCCCGAGCATGACCGCATAGGGGCCGGGATCAGTACCCAGCTTATCGAGGGCCTGCTGCTTATCACCCTCGACCCACAGGTCAATAGCCCCTTCTATATTGCGTATTTTGCCCATTGAGTAATGGCGATAATGAAAGAGTTTGAAAAAAACCAGACTTAGGCCAACGACCGAGAGGCCGATTAAAACAATAACGACAGGACCACCCTGTTCAATTAAATCCAGATCCATACTGCACCCTGCTTGAGGAAATTATCTTTTTATTGTGCTCGTAAACAATTATCCCGCATTAACGCAGCGCAATTGTTGTCGCTTTATCTTAACAGTAAGCACGGAAAATTCACCACGCATTCAATGCCCGCAATACATTTATTTTAGCCATCGTTTGTAGGGCGAGGTTTACGGTTTTTCGGGGCGGGTAAACCGGCACACTCTGCAGGCAGGTCACCTTTGTATTTTGGCAAATCAGGATCCATCTCCACCCAGGGTTGAGCAAAGTCAACCCAGGCATCGAGGCTCGGTGCAAATTGTTCGGGGTGGTCGAGAGTCACCGCATACACCGGTCGCATCGATTCAATGCGCGTGGTGCGGGCAAAAACAGTGGTGCCACATTGCCGGCAAAAGCCGCGATTGACCTGATGGCCACTATCGCCTGGCGCGGCATATTCCGTGTAGTCGCCACTGATTTCGAGGGCTTCAGTGGGCACCAGCACAACCCCCGCAAAGGCGCCGCCAGTGGCATGCTGGCAAGCTCGGCAGTGGCAATTGGCTTGTCCAAACGGTTGGGCTGTAACGGTGTAGCGAAGTGCGCCACAAAAGCAGCCGCCAGAAAAGGGGGTTTGCATGGTGTTCTATCCTGTTAATTATTATTTTTATACGTTTATCAACGCTGATGAGTCTATCTTACTCACTCATAAATACGTGGAACAGCGCCCTTCTATAAGGTCACGTTGTTTCTCCAATGTCTCGATAAGAAAATCACGACACACTCGCACCCGGGCCGTAGACCGCAGATCGGCATGAATCAACACCCACAAACCCCAGCCCATAGCTGCCACATCAAGCTTGAGCCTAAACAAACCGGGGCAAACATCGGCCACCCAACAGGGCAGTCTCGCAACACCCAGGCCCGCCTTTACAGCAGCGCGCATTGCGGTGACATCATCAACGCGCAAGACCACACGGGCATCGGGGAAGTGCTGCGCCACCCATTCAGGCAACACGACTTCATCACGCCAAAGTATGACTTCGGGGCGACGCAACTGACGCTGTTGATAGTTCTCTGAGGTATAAATAGCCGCATCCAGATCCGCTACCTTTTTACCCACCAGATGATCCGGCGGCTGTGGCGTGCCGCGAATGGCAATATCGGCTTCTCGCGCCGACAAATCCCGCACATCGGCGGTGACAGAAAGCTCAAGATCAATTTCAGGGTAGCGTTCGCAAAAATTGTTCAGCGACGGTATCAGCAGATCATTGACCGTACTGTGATAAGCGGTGATACAAAGCCGACCCTGTAAGCGCGTATCTCGTCCAAACAGCTCTCGCTCGACAATATGGGTGCGTTCTTCTATCTCCAGGGCATGGCGATAGATATTCTCCGCTGCCTGGGTCATTTCATAACCCTGAGCCAGGCGCTCGAATAAACGCACATCATGTTTCTTTTCGTAAGCATTTATGCGGCGTGAAACCGTTGAGTGATTCACACCCAGCTCTACCGCCGCCCCTGAAACCGTGCCATTTCTCGCGACAGCGAGGAAATAGCGCAAATCATCCCAATCATTCATCCGTGCATTATTGCACAGGTAGTTTGCACTTTGTGTGAATTTACACAAAGCAGCCTCAGGCGTAATCTTCTTTACCAAGCCAGAAGAGACCCCCTCATACTGGTCAATGCAAACAAACCGAAAAAGGAAGAAATTATGTCTACTCTTTGTGAAACACAGATTTGTAAAAGACGATTGAGCGCCAGTGTTACAGCCGGCTTTGTGATTTTAACAATAGCCCTGGCAGAGCTAATACAAATAGCCCAGGTGAACACGCCCTTTCTATCCACGCCAACACCTTTTTAAGCGATGATATTAAAGGCTGCCCGCTTAAGCCCGACGAGAAGAAAGACAGCGCAAATACCCACCCTTCAACCTTGTTGCCGCTGGAATAAAGCGGGGACAAGGTTTTTTCAAACCCCCGACTAACTCGGCAGCTTTAACACGGCTTTGGCGAGAATATTACGCTGCACCTGACTACTACCCCCATAAATAGTAGAGGGGCGAGAGAGATAGTAAGTATTGACGGGCTTGTAGGACGTGCCGTCAGACAGAGGGATCACCGACTCCGTGCCCGCGAACTCAGCAGAGGCATCGAGGATTAAATCCGCCACCTGCTGAAACATCTCCGTCACTGCCAGTTTTAAGATAGATATTTCCGGGCCTAGCTGCTCACCGCGACGCATCACTTCTAGCATGCGTATATAAACCGCCACCGAATCTTCAACATCCATATGTAATTTGGTGAAGCGTTCTTTGAACACGGGATCATCAAACAAACCAAAATCATTAGCCAAGGCTTGCAGGCGTTGCAAGGGGAATTTGGCCAGCTTGGGGCTACCGAGCAAAATACGTTCAGCGCCAAGTAAAGCCTTCGCCATGGTCCAGCCCTGATTCACTGCGCCGACCATGTTTGTTCGAGGCACTCTTACATTGTCGAAGAAAACCTCAGCAAATTCGGAGTAACCACCGATATTGTCGATCTCACGGACGGTAATGCCGGGGGTATCCATGGGCACCAATAGGAAGCTAATACCCTTTTGCTTCTTCGCCTCTTTGTCGGTACGCACCAGCAGGAAAACCATATTCGCCTGCTGAGCCATCGTGGTCCAAGTTTTTTGGCCATTGACGATGTAGTCATCGCCATCAACCTCAGCCGACGTGCGCAGGCTGGCCAGATCAGATCCGGCACCCGGCTCGGAGTAACCCTGACACCAGATATGCTCACCAGAGAGAATCTTCGGCAAATACTCCGCACGCTGCTCATCGGTGCCGTAGCCCAATAACAGCGGCCCCAGCATGGTCACGCCAAAACTGGGAATAATAAAAGCGCCAACGCGATCGAGCTCTTCAGAAAAAATAATCTGCTGATAGGGACTAAGGCCCATGCCACCGTGCTCTTGCGGCCAACCCGGTGCGACCCAACCTTGCTCATTGAGTTTTTTATGCCAATCCATGGCCTGATCAAAATCTAGGCGCCGAGGCGGAAAGCGCATTTCTTTGGGGAAGTTTGCCTCAAGCCACTCGCGAACGTGGAGCCGAAATGCCTGGTCGTCCATTCTGCACACCTATTTATTATTTAGTGCACGGCGGGCCGCGCTCTGCACCCGCCGCTATTTATTGCGTGTTTAGCTCGGCAACTTCAAAACAGCCTTCGCCAAAATATTGCGCTGAATCTGGTTACTACCGCCATAGATAGTGGTCGGGCGAGCACCAATAAATTCACCCGGCGCACTCACGGCGGTATCACCCGTGGGGATAGCATCGGAAACACCACAGTTCTCGCCAGCGACATCGAGCATCAAATCTGTAATGCGCTGCTGGGTCTCGGTATTCCAGATCTTCAACATCGACACTTCGGCACCAATTTTGCCGCCGCGCTTCAGCACTTCGACAAAACGCATATAGGCCGCAGACAGGTCTTCAATCTCCAACTTGAGTACGGTGTAGCGCTCGACAAAGAGGGGATCGCCAAACATGTCAGCGCCTTCAGCCAGTGCTTTGAGGCGATTCATTGCCAGCGAGGCCATCTTTGGGCTACCGATAAAGATACGTTCGTGGCCGAGCAAGGCCTTGGCAATGGTCCAGCCGTCATCTTCTTTACCCACCACGTTGGCAACCGGTACGCGTACGTCGTCGAAAAACACTTCGGCGAATTCATCGTGCATGCCAAGGTTGTCGATGCCGCGCACGGTAATGCCGGGACTGTCGAGGGGGATCAGCAAAAAGGTAATGCCCTGCTGCTTCTTGCCCTCTTTATTGGTACGCACCAGGGTGAAGATCATGTTGGCGTCCATCGCCAGGGTGGTCCAGATCTTGTGGCCGTTGATGATGTAGTCATCGCCATCGCGTACGGCTGCAGTGCGCAGGCTGGCGAGGTCAGAACCGGCACCCGGCTCGGAGTAACCCTGACACCAGATATTTTCACCGTTAAGGATTTTCGGCAGATAGTGCTGGCGCTGCTCTTCGGTGCCGTACTGAATTAACAGCGGCCCGATCATGGTCATGCCCTGATCCGGCGTACGGCCAACGCCGTAGCCTTCAAACTCTTCCATTAATATCAGCAGCTTATTGGCGTCGAGCCCCATGCCGCCATGTTCCGCCGGCCAGCCCGGTGCCAACCAGCCTTTTTTCGCCAGGGTCATATACCAGTCGCCGCACTGGTCCCAGTGCATGCGTTCAGCGGGAAAGCGCAGCTCGTCGGGGTAATTCTCGACCAGCCAGTCGTTGAGCATTTTGCGAAAGTCGCTATCCGCCATTGCGTTGTAATCAGTCATCTTCTCTCCTAAAACTTATGTTGTGTCGTTAACTCAAACTGAAACCTGCAGTTTGTAAAACCGCTTTATAAAACCCCTTTATAAAACGAGAGCAGCATAACGACCACGGTGGGCTGTGGGGTTGCCCCACAGGGAGGAGAGGTACATGGCTTTTTTCAGGTAGAGGCCGATATTACATTCATCGGTATAACCAATGCCGCCGTGTAACTGGATGGCATCTTTGGTGATTTGCAGGGCTGCGTCGCCACAGCGCGACTTAAGCTGGCTGGCGGCAATCGCGCGTTCTTTATCCGAAGCATCGCCGTCGAACAGAGCAGTGGTTTGCAACAGCACCGAGCGAGAAATTTCAGACAACACAAACAGGTCGACCGCTTTGTGTTGCAGCGACTGAAAACTACCAATGGGCTTGTCGAACTGCACCCGCTGAGTAAGATAATCGACAGTGATTTCCAGCGCCCGGGTCATCACACCCAGTAGCTCGGCACTGGCGGCAACGCGCGCTTCGTCTAGAGCCGAGGCCAAAGCCTGCTCAGCAACGGCGGCGCTGGCGACTTGCTCACCGACGGCAACATTGTCAAAAGTCAGGGTGGCATAAAAACCACCGTCGACACGCTGGGCGTATTCAATGCTCAGGCCACTGGCGTCTTTCTCAACTTCATACAGGGTCGTACCTTCGGCTGTCGCAGCGGAAACGATAAAGGCATCGGCACCACCGGCATCGGGCACAAACAACTTCTGGCCATTCAGCTTGCCATCGGCACAGGTGACTTTCTCGGCTTTAACATCCAGCGTTGCGCGAGTTTCCTGCCAGGCGATTGCCGGCTTCCACTCACCGCTAATCAATGCGGGCAAGCGGGCTTTCTTGAAAGACTCATTGTCGCTTTTAACAAGGGTACGCGCCGCCAATACGGCAGTGGCAGAGAAAGGTGCTGGCACTAAACCTTTGCCCAACTGGATCAACACCAGACTGAGATCGGAAAACGCCAAACCAATACCGTCGTATTCTTCCGGCACCAAAAAACCCAGCCAACCGGCTTCGGCCATTTCGGCCCAGGTCTGCGCATCGTAACCGGGTTGTGTGAAACGATTTTCACGCACCTTTTTAAGCTCTTCGTCCTGGGCGATAAACGCAACGGCACTATCTTGAATCATTACCTGCTCTTCGCTGAGCACGTCGATGCGCGACTGCAAACTAATGTCTTCCACTTTCCTCTCCTCATTCGCGGGGTGCTAAAAACACCCCTGTTAACTTTTTCAACCAGCACAAACAAACCCGCTGGCAATGAAAAACAACTATCGTTTATTACTTTGGTTTTACGTAGAGCACCAGGCTATGGCCTATCAGCTCGTAACCTTTTTCGGCGGCGATACGACGCTGCAGGGCCTCGATTTCCTCACTGTGAAATTCTGACACCTCGCCACTATCGACACAAATCATGTGGTCGTGATGCTCGCCTCGGTTGAGCTCATAGAGCGCCGGCCCCGAATCGAAACTGTGACGCTGTATCAAACCAGCCGTTTCAAATTGCGTGAGTACGCGATAGACCGTGGCAATACCCACGTCCTCACCTTTTTCATGGAGGCAGCGAAAAACATCATCGGCACTGAGGTGTCGTTGCTTTTCGCTCTCCATAATTTGCAAGATTTTGATGCGGGGATGCGTCACCTTCAAACCCACTTTTTTCAGTTCTTGATTGCCCTGCGACATTGATGACCTCTTCTCACAGATTTGCTGAATAGGGTATTATCCCCGTTCGATTCACAGACTGGAACCCCAAATGCCAAGCCGCTTTCTCCTGGCCCTCGTAATTGTTACCGCCGCACTCTTAAACGGCTGCTCCTACCTCAAATACCCCGACCTTCACAAGGTAACAGTACAGCAGGGCAATATCGTCAACCAGGAAATGGTCGACCAGTTGCGTCCCGGCATGACCCGCTCGCAAGTACGTTATATTTTAGGTACCCCTTTGCTAATGGACACCTTCGACCAGGACCGCTGGGACTACTATTACAGCGTTAAACCCCCAGGCCGCCCTGAAATGCGCGAACGAATCACACTCTTTTTTGACGGCAACACCCTCACTCATTTCAACGGGGATTACGTGCCGACT
>QNFO01000035.1 GCA_003646355.1 Gammaproteobacteria bacterium | reverse complement strand
TCCGGCTATCAGGCTTGTGGCGATGTTGGTGAGGGGCGAATGGAAAGCCCCGCATCACTAAGCACAATGGCCAGCAACTTGTTTGTTTCGGGCCTGCTAAGTGGCAAAAAAGTTATTATCACTGCCGGACCGACACGCGAAGCGCTCGACCCCGTACGCTATATTTCCAACCACAGTTCCGGCAAAATGGGCTATGCCCTTGCACAAGCAGCTGTAGCCGCTGGTGCAACAACGGTTCTCATCAGCGGGCCAGTACAACTTGAACCACCAGAGCGTGTTAAAACCATAACCGTCGAATCAGCAGCAGATATGCTAAAGGCGACCTTAGACGAAGTCGGTGGGGCTGATATTTTTATTGCGGCGGCCGCTGTTGCCGACTATAGACCTAGCAGCGTAGCCGAACAAAAAATCAAAAAAATTGACGATGACATGTGCATACAATTAATTAAAAACCCTGATATTGTCGCGACGGTAGCCGCTCTACCTAAGCGGCCATTAACCGTGGGCTTTGCCGCCGAAACCGAAAACCTCGAACACTACGCAACACTGAAACTCCATAAGAAAAATCTCGATCTGGTGATTGCTAACGATGTATCTGATACGTCGATAGGGTTTAACAGTGATGATAACCGCGTGCTACTGGTTCAAGCCGATAAAACTAAAGCACTGCCGATCATGAATAAAAGCCTGCTAGCTAATAAGCTTATCGAGCACATTGCCTCTTTATTGGACACACCGTCATCAACAACATCGCAGCCTTGAAATAAGCGGCTATTTTTATCACATAAGGGTGATTATGAAGCTTCCAACAGATTTCAACTCTGCCATAAAAACACCGGTCGTCGTCGCCGGCTCTGTGCTGATTGTTATTTATACTGTTTTTTTAACCCAGCTGTTTTATAGCAAACTCGTCACCGAGCCCTGGCACCAGGCTATTATCCAGGAAGCAGAGTTACTCGCTAAAAACCAGGCAAAGTCGATTGAAAACTACTTTGTCGCTATGGATGAAAAGCTCGATCGAATCGTTAAAGACCGGACATTAATCAATATTTTAAAATCAGAAAATATTGCACAAATAAAAGAATATAAAGATTTATTACGCCACCAGTTACCAGAAATGGCTGACATTAAACTCGTCTCGGTAAATAGTCCTTATTTTGCCGAAACACAAAACTTTGTTGGCATCACTCTTGCCAAAAACTCCATCGCCGGCAAACAACTTGAACCAACCGCCGTTAAACTCCATGACTGGCTGATCGTCAATGCCACCCCCATCGCCGATTACGATGAGGTTGTTGGTACCTTAATCAGCAATCTTTCCGTACAAAACATCCACGCCGTGCTCAGCCAGGCAGACCCAGCCCTGGGCCAAACAGAGCTACTCCAGTACACCCGTGGCTTTGCGCCTCAGGTCATTGTCTCCAGCGGTGGTTCAAATACACCTTTTCAGGCAACGGCCGCTGTCAAAGGACGAGCTGACTGGCAGCTACGTTACTCTGTATCAGCCAAACTTGTTGATACTATTGGAAAACCTTTTCTGTATTTCACCCTCTCCTTTGTAGCCCTGCTGATAATCGGCCTATTACTGCTGGTACTGTTAATTCGCTATCAGTTAAGCCGCCTCAGAGAAGAATCGGCCCTGGATGAAACTGACCTGACTCCCGCAGAACTCAATCAGCTAATTCAAGAAAAACTCACTCGAAGACCCATTGAACCCGCCAGCCCTACACCCGAGATACCTGAGGAAAATGAAGACAGCACCTCAACTGACGAGGTGTTCAGGCAATATGACATCAGGGGCGATGCAAATACCCAAATAACTGAAGACTTCGCCCTGCGTCTTGGAAAGTCCGTGGGTTCAGATATGGTGAATAGCGGGCAGCGAAACTTACTAATTGGCTCCGATGGCAGACGCTCCAGCCCCCACTTGAAAACCGCCTTGATTGAGGGCGTACTATCGACTGGCTGCAATGTTATCGATATCGGCGTGGTGCCAACACCCATCCTTAACTTTGCGCTGGCAACAATGGACACGGTTGACTCAGGTATTATGGTGACGGCCAGCCACAATCCCGCATCAGATAATGGCTTTAAAATTTATTACAACCAGCAAGTTATCTCCGGTGCCGAAATCCTCAGCCTGAAAACGGCGATGGAAGCCCATATCTGGAAAAGCGGGCAAGGCCAACAAAAGCAATCGGATTTTCTCGAGCAATATACAGAAACCCTACTTAGCAACATTAGCCCCGCCACAAGGCAGCTTCGTGTGGTTATCGATTGCGCTAATGGCGCTGCCGGGCCCGTAGCGCCCGCCCTATTTGAAGCTCTGGGTTGCGAGGTTGTCCCCCTCTACTGTGACCTTGACGGCTCCTTTCCCAATCATCCACCCGACCCCTCAGACCCCGAAAACCTTATTGACCTTATCACCATCGTTAAACACGAGGGTGCAGACCTGGGGCTCGCTTTTGACGGCGACGGTGACCGCCTCGTGGCAATAACCGCAGAGGGTGGCATCGTTTGGGCAGACGAATTGTTAATGATTTTTGCCCGCGATGTAATTGGCAGCTATCCCGAAACTGATATTGTTTTTGACGTTAAATCGACTCGACGGCTTGGTAACTTGATCAATAATTATGGCGGAAACCCGGTCATGTGGAAAACGGGACACTCCAATATACGCCGTAAAATATCTGAAACCGGAGCACCCCTCGGTGGTGAGTTTAGCGGCCACATTTTCTTTAATGATCGCTGGTTTGGTTTTGATGACGGGCTCTATGCTGCTGCCCGTTTAATTGAAATCATCAATCAACGAGAGCAAAGCCTCGACGCCATTATTTCCGGGTTTGAATCCACTGTTGCCACCCCCGAATTACGCGTACCTGTTCCCGATAGTGAAAAATTTGCCATCGTCAGTAAGTTTGCCGAAGGTGTTTTTCCCGAAGCCAAGCGTATTACCATCGATGGCTTGCGGCTGGAGTACCCCGAGGGCTGGGCCTTAATTCGCGCGTCTAATACGGCTGCTTATTTAACACTTCGCTTTGAAGCTGACAACCATCAAGCACTATCCCGATTACAGCACCAAATAAAACAGAAGTTACTTCTGTTATTACCTGACACAAAAATTCCTTTTTAATAAGCGACCCTTTAAATAAAGGCTATGGAGTTCCCCGGCACTATGTCTCTATCTCGCGATAATGCGCTGCAAACGGCTAATATTCTGACTGAAGCATTACCCTACATCCAGAAATTTACTGGCCGAACTCTCGTTATTAAATTCGGCGGCAACGCCATGATTGATGAGCAGCTAAAACAAAGTTTTGCACGAGATATTGTGCTGATGAAGTTAGTTGGTATCAATCCCGTTATTGTCCACGGCGGCGGGCCACAAATTGGCGAACTGCTTGAAAAGCTCAATATAGACTCTCATTTTGTCGATGGTATGCGAGTTACCGACAGCAAAACCATGGACGTTGTTGAAATGGTATTGGGCGGCGCTGTTAATAAGGAAATCGTTAGCCTCATCAACCACGCCGGTGGCAAAGCGATTGGCATTACCGGTAAAGACGGGCAATTAATTACCGCCCGCAAAATGGTCGTTACTCGAACAAACCCCGAAATGGAAGTGCCAGAAATTATCGATATTGGCCAGGTCGGCGAAGTTGAACATATCAATACCGCCGTTATCGACATGTTAACCAGCGGCGATTTTATTCCTGTTATTGCCCCAATTGGCGTTGATGCTGAGGGGAATTCCTACAACATTAATGCCGACTTGGTGGCAGGGAAGATTGCCGAAGTTCTCCAGGCTGAAAAGCTTTTACTGTTAACGAATATCGCCGGCTTGCAAGACCGTAATGGCACCGTACTGACAGGGCTATCCACAGAGCAGGTTGATGAATTAATTGCCGACGGCACAATCAGTGGCGGTATGCTGCCGAAAATTCGTTGCGCCCTTGATGCAGTAAAAGCCAATGTTCGCAGCGCCCATATTATTGACGGTCGCGTCAGCCATGCCGTACTACTGGAAATATTTACCGATGAAGGGGTCGGTACACTGATCACCAATAAAAACAGTTAACAAGCCTATTATCTACCTTCTATTGCCCATTTAAGTAGAGACTTTATCGAGACAATGACAGCGCCCTCATCTTCTAAGAAACCTGCTCCATCACGCCGCGAGTCCATTCTTCAGGCATTGGCTGAAATGCTTGAAGAATCACCCCATAAAAAGATTACGACTGCCGCTTTGGCAAAAAAAGTAGGGTTTTCCGAGGCGGCTCTATACCGACACTTTCCCAGTAAAGCCCGAATTTACGAAAGTCTGATCGACTTTATTGAAGACACCCTTTTTAGCCGTATTAGCACTATCGTCAAAGATGCGCCCAATACCCAGGAGCGCTGCCGGTTAATCATCACCTTATTATTAAGTTTCTCAGAAAAAAACCCGGGGCTATCCCGCATTCTGACCGGCGACGCTTTAACGGGTGAAACTGAGCGCCTTCACGCCAGGGTTAATCAGCTATTCACCCGTATAGAATCTCAAATTAAACAGGTATTACGGGAAGGAGAGCATCGGGAAAACTGCCGAACAAGCTTGCTTACCTCTGCCGCCGCCGAACTTTTGCTTACTATAGCGGAAGGGAAAATACGTCAATTTGTACGTAGTAATTTCACCTGCCTGCCAACAAGACACTGGCAGGAACAATGGCTCGCGCTCGACAAAGCCATTTATATTTAAGGTCTATCTATTCTGGTTTTTTCGCTTCAGACTGAGTTTTAAGCTGTCGATAACGCTCTATATAGCCTAAGTAACGCTCTTCCGTTTTATTGTATTCTTCTTGTTTAAGCTCCAATAAACTCTTGGACTTTATTACTTCAGCCTCAAGTTCGAACAATGTTACCTTTACATTTTCAGGCACCTGTCGACCACCGCGCTGATAGTTTGCCGCTCTTTGCTGCTCAAGGGCAATGCGTCTGCCGCTGCCCTTGATATTGGTTTTTATCCCGTTGACTTCCTTATTAAGCTGGTCGAGTTTACGTGCCATCGCCGCTTGAATTTCCCCAACTGAGCTATAGCTAATAAGAATAAAGCGATCTTCCCTTTCCCGAGTCGCCAGTGCTTTTTTCCGCAGTGCTCTCTCAACAGCATTCTGCGGCACCGACGGTGCAACCGTATCCAGCAACTGTCCCGTGTAACTAAGAATGTCGTAACCCTGGGCAACATAACCCGGCGGGATTTTGTCATCGATAACGACAATACCCTCTCCATTAATATATCGATAAAGCCTTCCACCAGCAGCGCCATAGCTACCACTGGCCCAGATCAGCATCAGTAAAATTAAACAAATTCTTCTAAAACCTTCCATGAATCTCTCTTTAACCCTCATTTATTAGATGCCATATTTTTGCTGGTAACTCCTGACGGCTTCCAGTATCTCCCCGCCCTCAGATTGCTCGCCAACGTAGGTCATAATATGAGCGATATCTATGATGCTATTCACATTTATGGAGAATTCCTGCTGCAGCGCCTGTATTGCAGATAGCTCCCCATCGCGACGCTCTTTTCTATCCAGACCAACCAACACGCTGGATACCTCTGCTCCGGCAGCATCAATCATAGTAAGCACTTCACGAATGGCCGTGCCTGCAGTAATGACATCATCGACAATCAATACGCGCCCTGAAAGGGGAGCACCCACTAAACTGCCCCCCTCACCGTGAGCTTTCGCCTCTTTACGGTTGAAGCAATAAGGCACATCGCGGCCATATAATTCAGACAGCGCAACAGCCGTCGTCGCAACCAGAGGGATCCCCTTGTAGGCAGGGCCAAAAATCACGTCAAACTCAAGACCGCTTTCGACGATAGCCTGAGCATAGCAACGGCCCAGTATCGCCAGCGCCCGCCCCGTATTGAAGTTGCCCGCATTAAAGAAATAGGGACTCACTCGCCCCGACTTCAGCGTGTACTCACCAAACTGTAGTACCTGGTGCTCAAGCGCCAGATCAATAAACTCACGTTGATAACTTTTCATCTAGCCAATTCGATTGAATGTATTTAATTGAGAACTCCGCCGGAGATCACACGGAGGTAAGAAATTAGACTTAACATTTTCCACTGTTTAGCCGCTTAAGGTATCATAGATCCTTAAAAATAGAAGGCAGGAATATGCGTTTAATAAGTGCTTGCGTCGACGGCATTCATCAAGCAACCGAGAGGGGGCTGTTCGACTGGCTGAAAGAGCAAGATGCGGAAATCATCTGTCTGCAGGATCTACGCGCCCAGGCCCCAGAGCTTGAAGATAATCCTGCTTTCCAGCTCGATGGTTATTTCAGCTACTTCTTTGATTCGCCCACCCCCAAGACTAACGGTGTCGCTATCTACACACGGCACGCACCCAAGGCGATTATGTTTGGTTTCGGCCTTACTTCGGGTGAGGATATGGACGGGCGCTACCTGCAAGCTGACTTTGACCACACCAGTGTTGCCTGCCTGCTTGCGCCCCTCGGCGGGACGGATGCTTCCAGTCAAGAGATGAAGACACGTTTTTTTACTGGCCTGCAAAATCAACTGCTAAAAATTACCCGCAAACGCAGAAACTATATCTTCTGTGGCAACTGGCAAATTGCCCACCGTGATATCGATGTACAAAACCCAGAAAGCCATACCGACGAACCCGGCTTTTTAGCCGAAGAGCGTCAGTGGCTCGACCAACTCTATAACGACATCGGCTACGCTGACGCCTTTCGCATATCCAATTCAGACAACGATGAATTTAGCTGGTGGCCGTCGGGAGAAATGGGCAGCGGCGACGCCTGGCGTACCGATACCCAAATTATTTCCAAGGCCCTGGTTAATCAGGTCGAATACGCCGTACTGTATAAAGCCAAAGAGTTTTCTAGCCACACCCCCGTCATTATCGACTACGATCTGCACGAACTTTAATCGGGCAGGACCTCACTCTCAGCTCTGTGCCAACGCCATCTTCTGAACTTTTACTAAGTCAGCAATACCGCGCTTGGCCAGATCAAGCATAGCGTTGAGCTCATCCTGACTAAAAGGTGCGGCTTCCGCCGTGCCCTGCACTTCGATAAAACCACCCTCGCTATTCATCACCACATTCATATCTGTTTCAGCCTGGGAGTCTTCGGCATAATCGAGATCCAGCACAGGCGTACCCTTGTAGATACCCACGGAAACTGAGGCGACAAAACTCTGTAAGGGGCTTTTCGTAATGCGCTTTTTACTCAGCAAGTACTCAACCGCATCGGCCAGCGCCACATAAGCACCGGTTATCGACGCCGTACGCGTGCCGCCGTCAGCCTGAATAACATCGCAATCAATGTTGATGGTATTTTCACCGAGAACACTCATATCAACCGCCGCACGTAATGACCGGCCGATCAGGCGTTGAATCTCCTGAGTACGACCGCTCTGTTTACCACGGGCCGCCTCCCTGTCCATCCGTGAATTAGTAGAGCGCGGCAACATACCGTATTCAGCCGTGACCCAACCCTGACCCTTGCCACGCAAGAAGCGAGGCACACCCGGTGTCACACTGGCAGTACAAATCACTTTGGTATCACCAAACGCCACCAGCACCGAACCCTCGGCATGGCGGGTAAAGTTACGAGTGATTTTGACGAGGCGAAGCTGTTCGGGACGACGTCCACTGGGGCGCGGCATAAGATGTTCCTTGTTAATACTTTCATTAAAACGAGCACCCTTTCATGTAAGTGCTCAAGAGTCTCTATTGTAGCCAAATTAGCCTCTTGAGTTGCCACCTGTGTTTGCTAACATAAGCGCCAACTGCAATATTGAGTTTAAGCAAGTATGCCAAGAAGTATGACTGCCTTTGCCAGCGCCAGTGCCGAATACCCCTGGGGCACACTGACCTGGGAGCTACGCTCAATCAATCACCGCTTTCTAGAAGCCACTTTTCGCCTACCCGAAACCCTGCGCCATCTGGAAACAAACTACCGAGAGCAACTGCGTCAATTCGCCCAGCGCGGCAAACTCGACTGCACACTGCGCATTGATTTCGTCCAGGGTCGCGCGATGGGTATTAACCTCGACGTTGCGCGCCAATACCTCGCTACCTGCGAAGAAATTCAGCAGTTAATGCCAGGCCCCTCTACAACGCTGTCACCCATTGACGTACTGAAAGCACCTGGGGTGATGCAAGAAGAAAAAGTCGACACAGAAAGCCTCAAGGCCGCAAGCCTTCAAAATTTCGATGAGGCTTTAACTCTATTGATTAATGCTCGCACCCGCGAAGGCGACCGGCTTGCCATTTTTATCCGCGAGCGACTGAAAAAAATCAAGCTTGAAGTCGCCAATATCCGTACAGTGCTACCCCAATTAATGGCGCAACAGGCGCAGAAAATTCAGGATAAACTTGAACAGTTTGCAGCACAACTTGATGACGACAGAATAGAGCAGGAACTGGTTTATCTCGCCAACAAAAGTGATG
>QNFO01000034.1 GCA_003646355.1 Gammaproteobacteria bacterium | reverse complement strand
TGAGTGATGACTTGTCTGATCTCAATGATAGCGATGCAGAAAGCTGGGGTGTGGCCGGTAGTCTCTTTGCGCCGATTTTTAATTGGGGGCAGTTAAAGGCACAAAGCGATGCACAACGGGCACGGGCTGAACAAGCCTTGCACGCCTACGAAGCTACCTTGCAGCAGGCCTTTCGTGAAGTGGCTGATGCCCTGGTCGCCGTGCGTACCTACCGACAGGAATATCAGGCTTATCGTCGACAGGCAGCGGCAGCGCGCAATGCCGAGCGTTTGTCTCAGGCCCGTTATGATGCCGGTGTTGTCGATTATCTTGAAGTACAGGAAGTGAGTCGTAGTCTCTTTAGCGCAGAGCTAAATGAAAGCCAGTCCTATCAGTCTTCTATGAATGCACTGGTCACCCTCTACCAATCACTAGGTGGTGGCTGGGTACCGGAAGAAGTCGAAGCGGAGAAAAAGAAGCAGTAGTTTATTCGGACAGTTTACGCTGTATTTACCGGCATATTATCGAGATGGTAGTGTCCTTGAATGGCCTTTTTATTAGGACCTTCACTCAATGCCTGTAGCCTTTATGGCGTGGGTTGTTGCGGCAATGGTAATGGCGACAATAATGCCGGTAAACATAATGCCGAGCATGCCAATAATTAGGGATAAGGTTCTGCTGCTTTTTTTGTAGGGACGAATGTCGCCATAACCAATCGTCAGGGCGGTGATAAAAGACCAGTAGAGTGCGGTGAATTTGTCCCACTTTTCAATGTGGCCGACCCATTGCCCTAACCCGGCGATGAGTAATAAAAGAAATGTTAGCAGTGGCATCGTTAAAGAGATAATGTAAAAAAACTGGTGTAAAACTAAGAAAGTAAATGCCATGTTATTCCTCCAATAAACTCATGTCGACGTAGCGTAGAATAATAGAGTATTTGGCTATCGAGGTCAGTCAGTTAAAGACCTGTAAAAGGGATGCCTGGTTAGAAGGCTAGAAGGGCAGGCATTAGCGTTGGAAACAAGGCGGCTCAATTTAAAGGGGTATTTGCAGCCGCCTGCTACTGTTTGATGTTTTTTTAATTAAAAGGCTGCCGTTACCATTAACCAGGCTTTGTCAGTGTCGGTTGAATAGTCGTCAGCATCATAGGCAGCGTATTTAAACAATACGCTGTATTTTTTGCAGAAGGTATAAGCGGCGACAAAGTCGATTTCACTGCCGTAATCCATGCCGCCGGTTTCGGCCTGAAAATCGTGATAGACCGCAACAAGTTTTACGCCGCCGAGTTTACCTGAGACTTTCAAATAGGAATCTTCAATGCCGTCGGCGGGGGTGACGAGGAATTTGTCGGCAAAACCCTGGAATTTATGCAGTGTTGCCAGCGGCGTTTTAAAGCTGACGCCATTGTCGCTTTCTAGTACTTCGTGGCCAACAGCGATTGTGAGGGGCTTGAATTTGGCGCTGAATTCGCCGAAGTAATAAGCGGCGTCATAATTTAAAGCGCTATCTTTGTAGTCGCTTTGTTCGGCATAGGATAGCTTGAGCCCCAGACTTAAGTCGTCGTTGATGCTAAATCCACCTTTATATTCAAGACCGTAGGTGCTACTGGAAAGCGCGGGGCCTTCATCCATGTCGAGTAAATAGGCGAAGCCGGCAAGGCTGTGTTTTTCGTTAAATGTATAGGTGGCAATAGCGACGTGGTTGTCACCGGTGAAGTTGTTGTCATCGCCATTGGGGCCAAAAATTCTATTCACACGCCAGATATAGCTGTAGTCGATTGTTAGCTTATCGAGGGGTGAGGATTGTATGCGGACGGCATCAAAAGTTTGTTCGTTTTGGCGCCAGGCGACACCACCAATAAAGCGCTGCCCACTGTGATTAATGCGTTGGCGGCCAATGGTGGCTTTATTGTTGTCATCGTAGGCGTAGCTGAAAAAGAGCTGATTGATTTCGGTGTAGTCGGGATCAGCAACCACAGGGTAGTCAGTTTTACCGTTCTCGGTATTATTAAAACGATCGCTGCCGATATAGCTGACATTGTCGACTTCAACCAGGCCCATGAAGCCACCGACCACACCCGATTTCAGGGTGAGTCTTGATCTTAAGGTCGAGGCATCGGCATCTTCCGGCTTGCCATCCTGATCGACGTTTTCATAGCGGTAGCGCAGGTTTAAAGAAACATCACCTTCGCTAAGGGCTTTGTCGATGCTATCAGCTCTTGCAAGTAGGGGTGTAGACAGGGCTAAAACTGCTGCGCTAATGCCAATTGTCGTAACAGACGCGGTGTTTTTTCCTCGATTGAGCATTCAAATCTCCGAATGTTAATTTCAGGGGGTGATGAGTGTTAGCTGGGGTAATACAAATCGTGTGCCAGTTTTTGTTTTCTGATGATTGTTCAATAAATTGGGCGTATACAGCGCCCCCTCCATTCTTAGTAGCTGTTAAAAGCGTCATTTCTGTGCGAGCTGCGCTGTTATGGCGCCTTGTCAGTAGTCCTTGCCTCTAGTTTGCAATAGCTACGCTGTGATAAATTGCCGTCCAGTTTTAGCTTATTCAGATAAAAAGGACACAAAGATAATGGTATCGACAAAGCAGCCTGTTGCGTTAAGCGTTGAATCAATTCATCAGCATTTTATTGATGGGGTGACGGTCTTTATTAGTGGTGGCTGTGGTCAGCCAGATGCGCTGCTGGATTTGGTGGCAGAGGCTGCACTGAGTACGGCGTTTCGCATCATAGATTGCTCGGTGCCGGGTATGACGGCGACGGAGCTCGATCGCCTGTCGAGTAAGGCCATTCTTAACACCGGTTTTTTCCTCGGCGCTTATCGGCCCTTCCATGAGCAGGGCCGACTGGAATATGTGCCCGCCTATCACTCGGCGCGCTACCGGGCGATGGAGGAAGACTACAACATTAATATCGCTTTAATTAAGCTGTCTGAGCCCAATGCCGAGGGTGTTTGCAGTGCCAGTTTGCATGCGGATTATTCTCAAACCATGCTGGATAAGGCAGATGTGGTGATTGCCGAAATAAACGCCAATATGCCTTTTATTAGCGATGCCCTGCAGATACCGCTGGCTGATATCGATTACACCGTGAGCTCAGATACGCCTCTGCGCGAATACGGGGTGGCCGCGGGTGGCGAGCTTGATTTAGTCATCGCCGAACATATCGCGGCATTGGTTGATGACGGTGACTGTTTGCAGTTGGGCATCGGCGCATTGCCGGTGTCTATATTGCAAACCCTCGGTGATAAAAAAGACCTCGGCGTACACACAGGTTTGTTGACCGAAGCCTTTGTACCGCTGGTTGAGGCGGGGGTGGTTAACGGCAGTAAGAAAACCATTGATAAGGGCAAAATGACGACGGGCATTGTCGCTGGTAGTCGTGAATTTTATCAGTGGTGCGGCAACTACGCCGACCTGTCGATGCGCTCGGTGGCCTACACCCACAATGCCGGTGTGCTGGCGCAGATCGATAATCTGGTGGCGATTAATACCACCCTTGAGATTGACCTGTTTGGGCAGATCAATAGCGAAACCATTAAAGGCAAGCAGATTGGCGGTGGTGGTGGGCTTGTGGACTTCTTGCGCGGTGCACGCTCGTCCCGTGGCGGGCGCAGTATTATCGCCCTGCAATCGACGGCTAAAGGTGGCAGTATTTCGAAGATTGCCCCTTTGTTGAAAACAGCCCCGGTAACGGCTATTCGCAATGATGTGGACTATGTGGTGACGGAGTACGGTGTTGCGCGGCTCTCGAACCTCACCGTTGAAAAGCGTGCCGAGGCACTGATCGCCATTGCCCACCCGGATTTTCGTGAGGAATTAGCCACTCAGTGGGAGGCGTCAATGCTGGCCTTTTAGCCGGGTTCGCCAGCTTGAAGAATCACCAAGCTAAAGCTATTTAAGCTTATCTAATCAATACATTGGGTCGACGCTTTATCGCGTCGGCCTTTTTTATTGTTTTGGATCAAGGGAGGGGGATATTGGACGTTCGTTTTCATAGTGATATGGCAAAATGCACGTTCAAAAATTACCAGTCAATTTTTAACCGTATGGAGAATACTTTATGAAAGTTGGACATTTGATGTTGTTCCAAAACCACCCCAACCTGCCTCAGACTGATTACGATATGTATCAGAACGAGTTGGAAATCGCACTCATGACTGAGCCCCTTGGTCTGGACTCTATCTGGGCGGTAGAGCATCACTTTACTGATTACACCATCAGTCCCGATATTCCTCAGTTTTTGGCTTTTATGGCGGGTCAGACTTCGCGTATTAGTCTCGGTACTGCTGCACTGATCTTGCCTTGGCACAAAGACCCAGTCCGTTTGGCGGCTAGCATGTCGATGCTGGATAACGTCTCAAAAGGTCGTGCGATGATGGGCTTGGGTCGTGGTCTGGCGCAAATCGAATATGATGGGTTTGGCATCGATATGGCCGAGTCACGCGATCGTATGAATGAGTCGGCGGCGATGATAATCGAAGCGCTTGAGACAGGTTTTATGGAAGGCGATGGTCCTTACTTTAAACAGCCGCGCCGTGAAATACGCCCGCGTCCTTTCAAGTCGTTTAAAGACCGCACCTTTATTGTTTCCATGTCACCCGACACTGCACCTCATGCGGCCAAGCTCGGTGGTGCCATTATGACTTTCGCCATTGGTCCCTGGGAGAGCCGTGCCAAGGAAATTGATATCTGGCGTGAGCACTATCAGCGCGAGCAGGGCTGCAAAGCGCCACCCACTAGCGCCAACTTGTTTGTGATCTGCGATAAAGATCCGAAGAAAGCTGAAGAGATGGCCTATAAGTACATGTCTGACTACTGGATTTCGGCCATGGCTCACTATGAAATAACCGGTGAGCACTTTGCTTCGAAAGGTGGTGGTGCTTATGACTTCTATCATGAAGCAGCGAAATCAGCACGTGCTGCTGGCGACGATGTGATGGGTAAGGGCTTTGCCGATTTACAAATTTGGGGTACGCCTGAGCAGTGCCTGGAGAAAATTAAAGGTATCCAAGACATCATTGGCGCTATGAATATGAACGTTTCTTTTAGCTATGCCGGTATGCCTTACGACTATGCCAAGAAGAGCATGACTCTCTTCGCTGAGGAAGTTGTTCCCGTTGTACAGAAGTGGGATACAGAGAACCACAAAGTTGCTTGATTGATTGTTGCAATACAAAAAAACGGCGGCTTAGGTCGCCGTTTTTTGTGCCCAATTGTTTTGTGGCGTTTGGCAATATAAATTGCACAATAAGAAAAACAAGTGACTTGTGACTTGTGTCCGTGACGCGCGCAAATAGCGAGACTATGCTTCGCGCCTAATGTGGTGACAGGGCTTTTAGAGGCCTAAACCATAACAATAAAAATGGCCTGAGAAACATAGGTAGTAATTTAAATGAGTGTCGCTTTACTGATTGTTGATGATTCTGGGTTTTCGCGCAAAGCAATGTTGAAATCTATACCTGAAGGCTGGGATGTGAATATTACCCAGGCCGCCAATGGCGAAGAAGCCCTTACAGCATTGCGCAAGGGATTGGGGGAGGTGGTTCTTCTCGATCTCACCATGCCGGTACTCGACGGTTTTGGTGTGCTGGAGGGTATTCGTGATGAAGGCCTGACGGCCAAGGTGGTGGTGGTGTCTGCGGACATTCAACCGAAAGCTAAGTTTCGCGTTATGTCTCTCGGCGCACTGGCCTTTCTGCAAAAACCTTTTAATAAAGAATCCCTGGCAGCTACTCTGGCTGAATGCGGGGTTTACAGTGAAGACTGAACCCTTAAATGAAGAAGAGAATGAAATCCTCCAGGAAGTCATCAATATTGGCATGGGGCAGGCCGGGGCATCTCTGGCGAAGCTACTTGACGTCTTTGTTAATTTATCTGTACCTCGGGTCAGTTGGGTCAATGACGACGACTTTGTGGTGAAGGTGGGCGAACTGGTTGCCTGCAGCGGTGAGAGCTGGGCCGGTGTGCGCCAGGCCTTTTACAATCAGCTCGAAGGTGAAGCCTTTGCCATCTATGGGGCGAATGGTTGTCATCAGTTATCGGGCTTGATGGGCTATGATGAAAGTGAAGAGATGGCACAGGAGGAGTTGCTACTTGACGTGACGAATATCTTGATTGGTGCCTGCCTGATGGGCGTCGCCAAACAGATTGGCAAACAGTTGGATTTTGCGGCTCCCAATTTAGTGGGTATCGACAAGCCACTTGCTGAGCTCCTGTACAGCCGTGATAGAGAATGGGATCAGTGCCTGCTTATCGAAGTGAACTTCTGCCTGGAGGAGGGTGATTTCTCCTGCCACCTGGTGATGCTGATGTCCGAGGCCTCTATTGGGCAACTGCGCAGTGGTTTGATTGAATTTATGGAAAGTTACTAAATGACTGCCGCACTGGGCGATAACAGCCTCGGCTTTATTATTGATCGTGTCGATGTGGGCATTTTGGTGGTCACCGAAAACCTTGAGGTGGTGTTGTGGAACCGCTTTATGGAGGCCAATAGCAAGGTGGCCGCAGAGACGATAGTTGGCACTAATTTACTGGAATCCTTTCCTGATTTACCCGGTAAGTGGCTGGCAAAAAAGGTCAGAAGCGTGCAGCTACTGAATAATTTTGCCTTTACCTCCTGGCAGCAGCGGCCCTACCTGTTTCATTTCCGTCATCACCGTCCGATTACTGGTGGTGTCACCCATATGTACCAGAATTGCACCTTTATTCCCTTTGAGGGTGCCGGTGGAGAAAGCCTGGTGTGCATTACCTTGTTTGATGTGACCGACACGGCCATTTCTCACCGGGAAGTACAGCAAGCTCATGCCGATCTGGAGGAACTCAGCCATCGAGATCCATTGACCGGTATTTACAACCGGCGCTATATGGAGACTGAACTCGACAAGGAGTTTCAGCGTGTAGTGCGCTACGGCGGCAAGTTGTCGGTGCTATTTCTCGACCTGGATTTCTTTAAGAAAGTGAATGATACCTACGGTCACCAGGCGGGGGATCAGGTCTTGATTGAGGTGACACAAAGGATAACGAGTATCGCCAGGGCAACGGATTGTCTAGCTCGTTACGGTGGTGAAGAATTCGCGATTATGCTCCCTGAGACTGATACCACTGGTGGCTTGATTTTTGCCAATCGAGTTAGGGAGGTGATAGAAAAAACGCCCGTGCACTACGAAGAACATGTCATTGCGGTGACCGCCAGCCTGGGGCTGAGCGAATATGTTGAGAGTACTGAAAGTTACGACGCCTTACTTGACCAGAGCGACAAGGCCCTCTATGTCGCCAAAAAACAGGGGCGTAATCGCGTGGTTTGTTTTTTGCCCGATATGTAAGATCCACGCTCAATACGCCTTCGCTAAACTGCCATTGATGGGATTCGCTGTCAGCGGCAAAACCCTACCTTCGTCCTATTTTTCTCGTGTATTCCCCAAAATCATTATAGCCCTCTATTTTTAAAGCTTGGCCTCTAGCCCAGTTCTTCCGTGGCAGTACAGGTTTCCAGGTTCCGACCTTAAAGTCGATACGACTGATGCCGAGACTTTACTTGTGGGTAGCCAGGCTATACCCTCGGGTCGAGTTTGCCCCTGCGCTTTGTTTTTATTGTCGATGATAACGTGAGGCCAGGTGGCAGTAATTCTCTTAATAGAACGAATTGATAAGCGGCAGGGTTATCCGTGTTGCTTAAACGATCATAACAATAAATATCAATGATGGGCCGAGCTAGGAGCTAATAACATGAAGGTAGGATTGTCCTGTATTTTTCAAAACCCCTGGAATAACCTCAACGACCACGACGTGTACCAGCACGAAGTACGTATTGCCTCCCAGGCAGAGGCTCTGGGTTATGACTCGATTTGGGGCGTGGAGCATCACTTCACCGGTTACACCATGTGTCCCGATGTCATTCAATGGTTAACTTTTATGGCGGGTAAAACCGAGAAAGTTGAACTCGGCTCGATGGCCGTCATTCTGCCCTGGCACGATCCGGTACGGGTCGCGGAGCAGTTCTCCATGCTCGACAACCTCTCTAATGGCCGTTCTATTATTGGTTTTGGTCGCGGTCTGGCCCGTGTTGAGTTTGACACCTTCGGTCTCAATCAGAGCGATGCCCGCGAGACCTTTATGGAATCGGCAAAAATGATTCTGGAAGGCCTTGAAACAGGCTATTGTGAGCTCGATGGCGAGCTGGTGAAGCAGCCCAAAGCGCCCATCCGTCCGGCACCAATTAAAACATTCAAAGGTCGTAGCTATGCGGCTTCCATGTCGCCAGATTCTATTCTTGGCATGGCCGAGCTTGGTTTGGGCTTGCTTTTGATTCCCCACAAACCCTGGGAAGAAGTGGCCGTCGATATTGCTCGCTACAGTGAACTGTTTAATAAAGTGCATGGCACCAACCCGCCAGCACCTCTGGCAGCATGCTGGACCTATTGCCACGAAGATGAAAATGTTGCGAAAGAAGCGGCTTATAAATACATGACCGGCTATTGGCAAAGTGT
>QNFO01000033.1 GCA_003646355.1 Gammaproteobacteria bacterium | reverse complement strand
TAAATGGCTCGATGGACTGCCGCCTCTTTTAATACGCTTGTATTTAGCGCCGATAATGATTGCCGCTGGTTTGCACAAACTACATAACTACGAAGACATGGTTGCCTGGTTCGGCAATGCCGACTGGGGTTTGGGCTTGCCCGCACCCGCGCTGATGGTGAGCCTCGCTATTTTTGCCGAACTGGTGGGTGGCATTAGCTTGCTGATTGGTTTGGCCGTGCGCTGGTTTGCCATACCGCTGATAATTTCTATGGCGGTGGCGATGATGACCGTGCACTGGGACCATGGCTGGTTCGCCATCGCACCAGGCAATCCCGAAACGAGCACCGCGAAAGTCCTGGCCGATATCGGTATCCCCGCGGCTCAGCGCAGTCTTGAGAACAGCGAAGAGGTGGGTCGGCGGGTCGCCGTTGCAAAGAGTCTGCTTAAAGACAACGGCAACTATAGCTGGCTGACCGAAAAGGGCAGCTTTGTGGTGCTTAATAACGGCATTGAATTTGCCGCTACTTATTTAGTAATGTTGCTGAGTTTGTTCTTCACCGGGGGTGGGCGCTTTTTCAGCCTGGACTACTGGTTGAAGCGGCATTTTTGGCGTGATGTTGAAGGTTAATCCCTGTCAGCGGTGAGCACGTAAAGTCAGGCCTGCAAGGCTTTTAGGCTGTGCTATAATCCGCTGCTTTTTCACCCGCGCTGTCTTTTCGTCAGCGCCCTATCCGGCACAGGCATGAGCGAAGAAAACCAAGCAAGTCCCCAAAACAATAGCGATAAGCCCCAGACTTCGGCCGCTAAACCCGAAGGCAATGCAGGCAACAGCAGTGATAACAGTGGCGACAAGTCCCAGTCGACGCGTCGTCGACGAGGTCGCGGTGGCCGTGGTGGTCGCAATAGAAGCGGTTCCAGCTGGAACGTCTCGCACTTCAAAGTTGAACCCGAGGAAGGCAAAGTACGCTTCCACGATCTCGACCTTCCCGATACGCTGATGCATGCGATTGCCGATACTGGCTTTCAATACTGCTCACCGATTCAGGCCCGTTCACTACCTCTGACCCTGCGTGGCCACGATGTGGT
Organism: Gammaproteobacteria bacterium; assembly: GCA_003646355.1. Next base: position 7,463 of record QNFO01000033.1, on the reverse strand, counting down.
GGGCAAGGCGCAGACAGGTACCGGTAAAACAGCAGCGTTTTTAGTTGCCATTATCGACGACCTGCTAAAGAACCCCATTGAGCATGAGCGTTACGCTGGCGAAGCGCGCTCGCTGATTATTGCCCCGACCCGTGAGCTGGTAATGCAGATCGCCGAAGATGCTCGCATACTGAGCAAGTACTCCGACCTGCACGTGCACACGCTGGTGGGTGGTATGGATTACGACAAGCAGCGTCGCCATCTCCACGAAAAATATTGCGATATTTTGGTGGCAACACCGGGTCGTTTGATGGATTTTTGTGGCAGTAACGACGTCTATCTCGACCGCGTCGAAGTGCTGGTGATCGACGAAGCCGATCGCATGCTCGACATGGGCTTTATTCCCCAGGTCAGACGTATCGTGCGCCAGACGCCGCGCAATGATCATCGTCAAACCCTACTTTTCTCGGCGACGTTTACGCCTGAGGTCGAGACCCTGACCGAGCAGTGGACGCACAAGCCGATTAAAATTGAGATTGAACCAGATCATGTGGCGACCGATTCGGTCACGCAGAAGGTTTTCATCACGCAAACCCGCCAAAAGCGTGACCTGCTGGTGAATCTACTCAGGGGTGATGATGTCGAAAGCGTTATTGTTTTTGCCAACCGTCGCGACCAGTGTCGCCGTCTGCAGGAATTTCTTGGCAAAGCGGGTTTCAGTGCTGGTCTGCTCTCCGGTGAAGTGGCGCAGAATAAACGCGTGCGCACGCTGGAAGATTTTAAGTCGGGCAAAATAAAAGTGCTGGTGGCTACCGATGTCGCCGGACGAGGTATTCATATCGACGGCATTAGCCATGTCGTTAACTTCACTCTGCCCGAAGAAGCCGAAGATTATGTGCACCGCATTGGTCGCACGGGTCGTGCTGGCAAGACGGGCACCTCTATTAGCTTTGCCTGTGAGGACGATGCCTTTTTACTGGAGCCGATTGAAGCTCTGCTGGGCGAAAAACTCTCTTGTGAGCAGCCGCCAGAAGAAATGTTGGTTCGCGTTAAAATCGAGCACTAAGTACGCGCTCTATCGCCCGGTCTGAATTAACACTTCAGGCCGGGCGTTTTTATGTCCCCTTCTTTTTAAAATCAGTCATTTTCCTTGAAGTGTTCAAGCCAGAGTGATGTCGCGCCCGCAACAGCGGCTGGCATCACCAGTAAGTTCAGCAGTGGCACCGTGCTACCCAACAGCACTATCGAACCGAAGGTGAATGACAGGCCTTTATCACTCCCCGCTTTTTGGCGTACCGTCTTGAAATTAACGCAATTAATATCGGCGGGATAATCCAAATACTGCAAGGCCAGTGACCAGGCACCCCACAGAAAGGCGATGGCAGGCACTGCGAAATTGACCAGTGGAATAAAAGAGAGAATCAGGCAGAGCAGGAGTACGCCGACCAGACGAGGTAAAAAGTAAGCCAGCTTTTGCAGCTCTCGTACAAAGGCCTGCCAGGCAATAGCGCTTGCCATTTTAAATGTCAGGGGGCCTTCGTCTTCTTTACCGCTGAGTTTGATATAGACGGCATTCGCTAGCAGGCCGTAAAAAGGGGAGGCGATAAGGTTGCCGACAAGGGTAAAGGTGTAGGCGTAGCAGACGGCTAATAAGAGGCCGAATAAGATACGGAAGAGCCAGGCAATAAACTCCAGCCAGCCCGGCAGGTAATTGAGTAGCCAGCCCATTAGGTCTTCAAATTGCTGCATGGCGTACATTGTTAAGCCAACAAATAAAGCCAGATTCAATAACAGGGGAATGATCACCCAAAGTCGAACTCCCGGTGAGGCGAGTAGCCTGAACCCTTTGAGAAAATGTGTAAGCCCCATACCTTTGTCCCTTTATGACCACGTTAAAAGTGATGGCTATTGTAGATTCTCACTGTGGATTTTGTCGCCCGTTTTAGGTGGCTAGCCGACACTTTGCCATGTGGGCTCAGCGATGCCAGAATACGCGCCCCCTACTTTGATAAAAGAAGTCGTAATGAGCAAACCTCTCGATGGTCTACGTATCCTTGATTTAACGCACATGCTGTCGGGACCTTTCGGCACAGTGACCCTGGCCGACCTCGGTGCGGAGGTGATTAAAATTGAACCTCTCGAAGGTGAGCGCACGCGGCGCTTGCTCGCCAATGACCCAAAGCACTCTATCGACGGTATGGGCGCCTACTTTATTAATCTCAATCGCAATAAAAAAAGCGTCGCCATCGACCTAAAGAGTGACGAGGGCAAAGCCCTGTTTTACGAGTTGGTTAAAAAGGCCGATATCGTCTTTGATAATTTCAGTGTCGGCGTCACCCAAAAGCTCGGTGTTAATTACGCCGTGTTGAAAGACATAAACCCGCGCATTATTACCTGCTCCATTACGGGTTTTGGCTCTGAAGGCCCCGGTAATCACCGCACGGCTTTTGATCAGGTGGTGCAGGCCTATGGCGGCAATATGTCGATTACTGGTGACAGTGCCGAGCGCCCGTTACGTTCCGGTCTGCCCATCGCCGATTTGGGGGGTGGTATGTTTAGCATGGTCGGTGTGTTGACGGCACTGTACGAACGGGAGCGCAGTGGCGAGGGCCAGCACGTTGATATCTCCATGCTCGACGGCCAAATTGCCATGCTCAGTTACATGGCCACCATGTACTTTCTCTCTGGCGAAGACCCCGAACCCATTGGTAACTCACACTTTGTTCATGTGCCCTATAACAGCTTTAAAACCAGTGATGGCTTTATTGTTATTGCGGTAATTTTTGATCACTTTTGGACCGGTCTACTTGAAGTCATGGACTGCGATGCGCTGCGTAAACCCGAATACGACCATCAGCCCGGCAGACTCGCCGATAAAGCCTTTATTGAAGGCAGGGTGGCTGAAATTCTAGCCACCAATACCACGGCCCACTGGCTACCTTTGCTCGAGGCCCAGCGCATACCCTGCGCTCCGATTAATAGCTTTAGCAGTGCGCTGGCCGACCCTCAGGTGGCCCATCGCAATATGGTGATCGACGTGGCTCACCCCAATGGCCAAACCACTAAGGCGCCGGGCAATCCGGTGAAGTTGTCGCGCACTAATGAAGAGTCCTTCAGCCCTGCGCCGTTGCTAGCGGCCGATACTGATCAAGTGTTGGGTGACTTGCTTGGTCTGAAGAGTGATGAGCTGGCTACCTTGCGCAGTCAGAAAATAATTGGCTAATTCTCCGGCGAGGGGCTATTGCTCTGTAATAGGCAGTAGCTCCTCGCTTGTTGAGACCTTCTCGGAGTTCGCTCTTACTTCGATAGCCCCGCTCTAAATAGGACTCTTCACGTTTGATACTGAGTTTGAACTCAAATTCTTACATCTCCGCTGCCACTTCAAAATCATAATTTATCGTCGCCCTGAAAAAGCAGTGATGCTGTGCAGTTTGCCTTTCGATAGCAGAGCAATTAGCATCAGGCCTGTCTGTTCGATGTTTGGCAAACGGGAGTTATGATGAAATTAATAATTAAAATTCTTGGCATTCTTGTTTTAGTCGTGGCGATACTGGTTAGCGCTAGTTTGTATTACCTGGACAGCGGCATTAAAAAAGCGGTTGAAACCTTTGGCCCCCAATATACAAAAACTCGTGTTGAACTGAATGATGTCAGTCTCTCACCACTTTCTGGTAAAGGCCGTCTGGGTGGCCTTGCTATTGGCAACCCCCAGGGCTTTAGTGATGCCAATGCTTTTTATCTCGGCGAAATTGCTATTGTTGTCGATACCCAAACATTGAGCGCTGACCCGGTAGTGATTCATAGTATTCGTATTATTGCCCCCGAAATTACTGTCGAGCAGAATAAGAAAACCACCAACCTTCAACAGTTACTAAAGAATATTGAACAGCCGGTAGAATCCGTAGAAAGTACGAGTAGCGGTGCTGCCGAGAGTAAAGGCGAAGCAAAAAAGTTGATTATTAAAGATCTGCAAATCAGCGGCGGTCAATTGCACTACATAAACCCATTGCTGGGTGATAAATCTCTCGATATTGCACTGCCTGATATTCAGTTGCAGGGTATCGGTGAAAAATCGGGTGGTGCGACCGGGGCCGAAATTGCTGAACAAATAATCACAGCAGTGAATAAAAGTGCCACTAAGGCAATTGCTGAAGAGGGTGGTATAAAAGCCATAGGCAAGCAGTTAGAGCAAAACTTGAAATCTGAAAAAGAAAAGCTTGAGAAATCTTTCCAGGGAATAAAGGGTTTGTTTGATAAATAATCAGAAAAGCCAAAAAAAATAATTAAACAGGGAGAAAGAGCAATGATAATTCGAGACAAGTTTTATATAAATGGTCAATGGCTTGCGCCCGTAGGTAAGGATGTTCTAGATGTTGTTGATGCCTCAACCGAGGCGGTGATGGGACGTGTGCCCGCCGGTGTTGCGGAAGATGCCAGCCGAGCGGTTGAAGCAGCATCTGCTGCCTTTGAAAGCTGGGGTATGACGACACCCAAGGAAAGACAGGCCTATTTAAAAAAGCTCCACACTGCCATGGCTGCCCGCCAGGATGAGCTGGGTGAGGTAATGGCCGGTGAAGTAGGTATGCCGCTCGGTATGGCCAAACCCATTCAGGCCGGTTTGCCGCTGCAGGGCGTGGCCAATTTTATTAAAATTCTCGACAGCTATTCGTTTGAAGAAACTATCGGAAACTCCGACATTATTAAAGAGCCCGTTGGTGTCGTCGCCTGTATTACGCCGTGGAATTTCCCTCTGCACCAAATTATGGCCAAGGTCTGCCCGGCGCTAGCCGCAGGCTGTACGGTCATTGTTAAGCCGAGTGAGGTCGCACCGTTAACGGCTTTTATGCTGGCGGAAATGGTTGAAGAAGCGGGCTTTCCACCCGGTGTGGTTAATGTCATTACCGGCCTTGGCCCCGTAGTGGGCGAGGCGCTGGCGACCCACCCCAAAGTTGATATGGTCTCTTTTACCGGTTCGACCCGCGCTGGTAAGCGTGTCGCCGAACTGGCTGCCGATACGGTAAAGCGCGTGGTGGTTGAACTGGGTGGCAAGTCGGCTTCGGTGATTTTGGATGATGCCGATATCGATGATGCCGTGCGGGGTACCGTTAATGATTGTTATTTTAATAGCGGGCAAACCTGTGCCGCTCACACCCGTATGTTGGTGCCCGAGGCCGAATACGAAAGGGTCGCTAAAAAAGCCGTAGAAGTGGCGCAGAGTTTAACTATCGGCCAATCTGCCGATCCCAAAGCAAAACTCGGCCCGGTGATTTCAAAGGTGCAGCAAGAGCGCGTGCGAAACTATATTCGCCAGGGCATAGAAGAGGGCGCAGAGCTATTGTGTGGCGGCCCCGAGCAACCGGAGAATTTACCCACCGGGTTTTTTATTCAGCCCACGGTGTTTGGCAAGGTGAGTCAGGATATGACCATCGCCCGCGAAGAAATCTTTGGTCCGGTGTTGAGTATCATTCCCTATAAAGATGAAGAGGACGCGATTCGCATTGCCAATGACACCATTTATGGTCTGTCTAGCGGTGTTTGGACAAAGGATATGGCGCGTGCCCGCAGAGTCGCCCGCCGCCTGCGTAGCGGCAATGTGATTATTAATGGCGGCGCGTTTAATATGATGGCTCCCTTCGGCGGCTTTAAACAGTCAGGCAATGGTCGCGAACACGGCCCCTATGCACTGGATGATTATCTCGAGTGTAAAGCCTTGCAAATGTAGCTTTTATTAGTAAAGTGCAAGAAAAGGGTGCGGGCTGTTCTGCGTGTAGTGCCCTTAATAACAATAATTATTTGATTTTAAGGTGGAGCCATGAATACAAAAGCCCAATTATTTTGCGCCTGGTGCGGCGTTGGTTTTCTGATTTTATTTAGTATTGGCTGGTGGTTTATTGCGGGTTATATTCCGCCCATGTCGCCGGCGATGAGCGCCAATGAAGTGGCAGCTTTTTATCAAGAAAATACCGGGCTAATACGTTTGGGTATGGTGATCACCATGTTCAGTGCCGCATTGAGTGCACCCTGGGTGGCGGCTATTGCTGTGCAACTTAAGCGTATTGAGGGTGAGTTTCCCGCTTTAACCTATGCCCTTTTGGTAGCGGGAGCCGTCGGTGTCGTGGTGCTCGTTGTACCCCCCATGGTCTGGACTACCGCTGCCTTTAGGTCAGAGAGAGATCCTGAGTTGATTATGTTACTCAATGATTTTGCCTGGTTGTTTTTTGTAATGACTTTTTCACCCTTCTTTATTCAAAATCTGGTCATTGGTTTAGCGGTGTTTAGCGATAAGTCTGAGTCGCCGGTATTCCCGCGCTGGGTCGCCTATTTTAATATCTGGGTAGCGATATTATTAATCCCCGGTGGTTTGATTACTTTCTTTAAAACCGGGCCCTTTGCCTGGGATGGCATACTTGCTTTCTGGTTGCCCTTTGCGGTTTTCTTTGGCTGGTTTGTGGTGATGTTTCCCCTCTTGCTCAAAGCCATTAAACAACAGGCTTTGCTGGGTGAGTCTGAATAGAAATTGGCAACAGTATTGATTGTTCAAATATGAGCGCAGTGCGCGAGCAGGTTACAAAGCCCAAACCCCATGTGCCCGGCGAGGTGGGTGTTTGGGTTTTTATCCTCGGTGATATGTTGATTTTTGGCCTGTTCTTTATTGTTTTTGTCTACTATCGTGGGCTAAATGTAGAGTTGTATGCCCAGTCACAGGCGACCTTGAATCAAAACTATGGGGCTATAAATACACTCTTTTTACTGGCTAGCTCCTGGTTTGTGGCTATGGGCGTTGACGACATGCGCAATAAAACTGTCAGACTTGCGCCCGTTTTTTTCCCGCTGGCAATGCTCTGTGGCCTCGGTTTTGGTGTGGTGAAAATTATTGAATACAGTGAAAAAATTAGCGCGGGCATCACCATTACCAGCAATGATTTTTATATGTATTACTATATTTTCACCGGGCTGCACTTTCTCCATGTATTGATTGGCATGGGCGTGTTGGTCTTTCTATGGCACAGGGCAAGGCTGGCGGCGAAGAATACCCTTGCCCGTGATACAGCGGTGATTGAGAAAGATAGGGTGCTAATTGAAAGTGGTGCCAGTTATTGGCACATGGTCGATTTGCTGTGGATCGTGCTCTTTCCACTCTTGTATTTAATGAAATGATGAGCCTGTTATTAAAACCCGTCAGCGCCGCCTGGCTTTTATTAATGCTAGCCACCAGTCTGTCGTGGTGGCTGGGGCAAGATCATGGCTTAAGTTCTGAACAAAATAGTAACTACCGCATTATTTCTAGTGGCCTAATACTTATCGCTTTTATAAAAGTACGCATCGTTATTCGCTATTTTATGGAAGTGCGGCAGGCACCGTTGGCATTAAAGTTAGTTTGTGATGCTTGGGTAGTATTGGTCTGCGGGACGATTATTTATCTTTATTGGTTTGGCATTGCGCCTGCTGTTACAGCAATTTAATAAAAGTTAAGCAGGCAGCAT
>QNFO01000032.1 GCA_003646355.1 Gammaproteobacteria bacterium | reverse complement strand
CCTGAACTTACCAGTCAGAAACGAGCACATACCGCATTACTAGGCCAGGTCGCAGATGTCATTAAAAGTATTGAAGAGGGTGAGAAAGTCAATATGATAGAAGGCATCGTATTCCTCACCGGCTGGCTAAAAGGGCACATCCTCGGCGAGGACCTTAAATATGGCGAGTATTTTCAACAGCAAGGCATCAAGGCATAACGCTAATAAAAATAAAGCCAGCACCTTAAATATCAGAGCCTCCAATGAACAGATCATTGATGATTAAGCGCCGTCAAAATAACAGCATATATTTGAGCCATGGCTTGCCCTTGGTGCTTTTAATTTGCTGCTTAGTTGCCAGTTGTACCGAGAGCAGCCCACCTACCCTGCGTCTGGGGACGAATGTTTGGCCTGGCTATGAACCCCTTTACCTGGCCCGACACACTGGCAAGCTAGATACTGAACGCGTTCAATTGGTCGAACTGTCATCCTCAACGCAGGTTATGCAAGCCTTTCGCAATGACTTAATTGACGCAGCCGCCCTGACCCTCGATGAAGTGCTACAGCTGTCTGATACGGGAGAAGCACTGCAAGTCGTGCTGATAATGGATACCTCCCATGGCGCTGATGCCATAGTGGCCCAAGCGTCAATTGATAGCCTTGGTGATCTAAAAGGGAAAAAAATTGGGGTGGAGGGCAACGCTCTGGGAGCCTATGTCATCAGCCGGGCGCTAGATAGCGCTAATTTAGCGAGAGCTGCGATTGAAATCGTACCACTGGATATCGACCAGCAGGAAAAAGCGTTTCTGCAGCGTAAAGTGGCTGCGGTGGTGACATTTGAGCCTCTGCTAGGAAAATTATTGATGGCGGGTGGCCATGTGATCTTCGACAGTAGTCAAATACCCAATGAAATTATTGATGTACTAGTCGTTAGAACAGCCTATTTGGAGCGCCACCCCAAAGTCGTTCAGGAACTGATTAACGCCTGGTTTGATAGCATCAGTCTAATTGGCACAGAGCCTCATCAAACCGCCGAAATATTGGGCCGACGCATGGGGCTAGGGGTCGAAGACACACTAGCGGCCTATGCGGGTTTAAAAATTCCCGGCCGAGCTGAAAACCAGGGGCTATTGAAGGGCCAGCCACAGCCTGAGCTAGCACAGACAATCGACAAAATATCAGAAGTGATGCTTAAGCAAGCGTTAATTAAAAGCAGTGTCGAGCCATCTGCACTACTAGGGGACACAACTTTATACTATGAAAAAAACTGATACGCCTATTATAGAAAAACGCACGACAGGGAAGTCCATCAGTACAAAAATGACGGCGCTTATCGTGTTAATTTTTGTACTAGAGAGTATTTTACTGTTTTTTATATTGTCAGCACATATTAAAAGCCAGTATATCGACGATAAAAAGCAGGGTATCCAGTCTCAACTTATTGGCTTACAGGAAAACATTGGATTTCTTGCGGCAAACAATGAAGCCAGGCAAATACAAAAAGCCATATCATTATTAGCTGCTGACAGAACCAAAAAGAGTGCAATACTGATTGATAACAAGGCCAAAATAATAGCTGGCACGCGCAGAGAGCTCATCAACATGAATATTGATGATCTTAAAGTCATCGATAATTACACTGTCGATCCAAGCCTTAAGCCCAATGTTAAGCAGTACCTTGAGACAATAAAATCAAACCCTAAAAATTTAATCTGGCTATCAGAAGATGGGGCCTCCCTCTTTGGCATAACACCCATCATGCTAGGGCGACTATCAAGCAGTTCTTTAAAAGCAGATAAAATTGGCGCGATGATTATTCGCTACGACATGAATGGCTTCGCCACCGAAAGCCAAGTCTTGATCAACCAGCTAATTATACCGATGCTAATAATACTGGCATTGATCGGTCTCTTAACAGCAATCTATTTTAATTACTGGATTAGCCAGCGCATAAAACAGGTCAGCGAATCAGCAAATAATTTTATGAGCTCAGGCGATTACACGCCAATAATGCTAAGGGGCAATGATGAGATTGGCGACCTGGGGCACGCCTTTAATACAATGGCAGAAACCGTTAAGAGCGAGCACCAGCGTTTAGAGAAAAGCGAGAATAATCTTTCCATCACACTCCATAGTATTGGTGATGCTGTAATCACCACCGACACCAAGGGCAACATCACACGGATGAACCCTGTGGCAGAACAGCTGACAGGCTACCTATTAAAGGATTGCCAGGGCGAGCTAATAAACAATGTATTTTCTATCATTGACGCTTCAACCCGCCAAGTTATAGCCAATCCCGTCGAGAAAGTTATCGCCACTGGGGAAACGGTTTATCTCAGTAATCACACGACACTAATTGCCAAAGATGGCACTGAGCACCATATTGCCGATTCAGCCGCCGCTATTAAAAATGATGACGGCGACATTCACGGCATGGTATTAATCTTCAATGATGTCAGTGAACAATATAGTTTGCGTGCCGAGCTACGAGACACACTCTATCGTTCCTCCTTGCATTGGAAGGAATCACCGCTGGGAATGATTGAGTGGAATATCAATTTTGAAATTATCGATATAAACCCTACCGGTGAAAGAATATTTTCATTAAAAAAAGAGGATATTATCGGCAAACATTCCACCAGGGTTTTAAGATTCAATGCAATGAACACCCTGCCCGATAGTGCATGGGTGAAGTTGATAAAAAATCGCACTAGTCGACGTGACATCGTCACAAGCGTAACAGGAGATGGCCGCACCATTATCTGCGAGTGGTACAGCACCCCGCTAATTAACGAGGAGGGAAGTATAATTGGCGTCTCTGCGTTGTTTATGGATATCACCGAGCAACGCCGGCTCGAAGACTTAGAAAAAAACAATCAACAACGCTTGCAGCAACTCCTCGACGGGATGTTAAGCATGCTTGTCACCTTACAACCCGACGGCACAATCATCTTCGCCAATAAACCCCCACTGGAAATCACAGGCACTTTATTAGCCGATGTTGTTGGCTTGAAACTCTGGGAGAGCCCCTGGTTTTCACACAATAGTCACGAACAAGAGCAGGTAAAGAGCGACTGTCTTCGCGCATCGAGAGCTGAAAAGGTCGAAAGAGAACTGGAAATTAATACCTCAGAAGGTTTGTTATGGGTCGATTACAGCATCCATCCAGTATTTGATGAGCGAGGTAATGTTGCCTATTTGGTTGCAGAGGCTACCAATGCCAGCGCAAGAAAGCGTGCCGAGCAACACCTTGTTCGCCATCAAAAAATGCAGGCCCTAAGCCAAATAGTCGGCGGCATTGCTCACGACTACAACAATATGCTGGGGGTAATTATCGGCTACTCCGGCTTGCTAAAACGGCGATACAGTACAGTTGAAGGGGCAGATAAATTTATTGATGAAATCATCCATGCTGCCTATCGCGGTGAACAACTGACTAAAAAGATGTTGAATTTTTCCCGCCCAGAAAACACAGACTCTAGCCCTGTTGTTATTAATCAAACCCTCGATAATATAAGAGATACTCTCGCCAAATCCCTGACTGCTGTAATACAGCTAAAATGTGAATTTAGTGATGAACGCTGGCTGGCCTGGATAGATAATGGCGATTGTGAGGACGCCATTCTCAACCTTGCCATTAATGCCAAATACGCAATGCCCGAGGGTGGATCATTAACCCTATGTACAGAAAACACCCACCTCTCTAAAGACAAAGCAGTAGCACTTAATCTCGCTGAAAACGATTACATCAAGCTTTCTGTTTGTGATACTGGCTGCGGGATTGAAGACTCCCTTCTAGAAAAAATCTTCGATCCCTTTTACAGCACTAAAGGGACAGAAGGTAACGGGCTGGGATTAAGCCAGGTTTATGGGTTTATGGAACGCTCAGGAGGAGCCATCAGCGTTTCATCTGAACTTGGCAAAGGCACTCAGTTCGACCTCTACTTTCCTCGCTATCAGTCCCAGGATAATGAAGCACCAACATCTTTACTTGATGGCAACATAATATTAAATGGCACCGAAAAGATTCTTGTCGTGGATGATGAACCCGCGTTAAAAGAGCTGGCAAGGGAAATACTACAAGATGCCGGTTACACTGTCCTAACAGCCAGCGACGGTCTACAAGCGCTTGCAGCATTGGCTGCGGAACAGAATATTGCTCTTGTTTTAAGTGATGTCGTCATGCCCAACATGGATGGATTTGCCATGGCACGTGAAATTCAGTCTCGTTATCCAGCTATAAAAATCCAATTGACTAGCGGCTTTGTTTTCGACCACCCTGCTGACAATATCAATTTGGAACTAGCGAATAATATAATAAATAAACCCTACTCCCCCAACGAACTACTCAAACGCCTGCGCCTGTTGCTGGATCGAGTTTGCATCAATAGCGAGAATGCCCATGGATGACTCTCCTATATTCTGGACAGACAATTTAAGCACGGGCGCAGATGATATAGATGATGATCACAAAGTATTATTTAATGTTTTTCAAGATGCTTATTGGGTAAGCAAAACTAAAGTAGACGCCACAGACCTCTACTGCATGATGGCCAATCTTCTCAACTACACCGAAGTACATTTCAAGCGCGAAGAGGCTCTTATGGCCGCCTCACCCTATCCATTTTTTGACAAGCATTGCGACATTCATCAGCAATTGATTAAGCAGCTAAAAAAACAAATCATGCTCGTACAACAGCATGAGCAAGCACCTAAAGACTTTGTCCTCTTTCTTAGAGACTGGTTCATTGAGCACATCAATGGCACAGACAAGCGGATAGAACCCTACACTCGAAATAATTTAGATAACATCCATCAAGCTGTAATAAAAGCAGGGGCATTGACAATGCAGCCCTTTTGCCATGTTCACCTCGTTGATGATGATCCAGTTTACGTTGAGCTCTTACTCGCAATGAGCGAAGAAGCCGGCTTAAAAGCAACGGCCTACAGCTCTAGCCTCCAATTCCTGCAAGCTCCAATCAGCAGTCGAGACATTATCGTCCTAGATCTTAATATGCCGGATAAAGATGGCATTGAAGTCATGAGGGATCTCGCTGAGAAAAACATCAACCCAACCTTTATTCTAGTCAGTGGTTTTGATGAGCGGGTTTTACAGTCGGCACGACAATTTGCTGAATCCAGACAACTCAATGTGGCAGACACTTTAAACAAGCCCGTTGACACTGAAATATTTATTGACGTTATCAAAAGGGTTAACCATGCACATATATATCGTCACATTAATACCGTACTAGCTGACCCAACAGGACCTCCCAAGGCTAGCCCAACAGAAGACGGTTCACAAGGCAGTCTCAGCAGGCCAGTCATCACCGTAGAAGAATTAAAACAGGGCCTTAAACAAAATGAGTTTATGGTGCACTTACAACCCCAAATACAATTTTCTGATGGCTCGATCTGTGGCGTCGAAGCCCTCGTTCGTTGGCTGAGCCCTGTCAGGGGGCTAGTTTTTCCTGACCAAATAATCACCCTGGCGGAACAGAATGGATTAATGACTGAGCTAACCCAGGTGGTTATAGCTGAATCCATTAAGGCCTATAAAAAGGTTAAGGCAGCAGGCTATAACATTACCATTTCTATCAATATTTCTGCCCAAAATATTGTCGATTTGCACTTTCCAGAACAACTCGACGTACTTATAAAGGAACACGATTTTGAGCCCGAATACTTTATTCTTGAATTAACCGAGTCCACGATCCTTACGGATACTTCAATGGCTCTCGATATTTTTAATCGTCTGCGAATGAAAGGCTTTTCACTGTCTATCGACGATTTTGGCACTGGCGACTCTTCATTAAAGAAACTCTACGAATCCCCTTTTTCTGAATTAAAAATTGACCGTCATTTTGTCAGTCGTATGGTCAACGATGCCGAGGCCAATTCTATCGTCAGAATTTGCACTGTTTTAGCCAGCGAATTTAATATGACCACCGTTGCCGAGGGTGTAGAGACCCAGGAGGAGTGGGACAAACTCAAACTACATGGCTGCGACATCGCCCAGGGTTATTTTATTTCTAAACCCCTGGCAGTGGAGGACTTTATCAACTGGGCTACAGCCTACCAAGCCATCACCGAGTAAGCTTCAAGTCTATAGAACAGCTAATGTCGACAGTAGTAGTCAGTGTTGAAATGGACGATTCGCTTCATGTGGTTAACGATATTTTCAACAACACCAATTTTCATCACTTACTTGTTCTCGATGCCGATATACTTGCCCGTGTAATTTCAGATCGCGATTTACTCAAAGCTTTAAGCCCACATATCGGCACCGCAGCAGAAACCAGCCGGGACGCAGCGACTTTGAACAAAAGAGTAAATACCCTCTTACTGACTTAATTCACTACAAATCAAAACATCGCAATAAAGGATTCCCCTTCACACCCGTCGATATCTCTTTCGATTAAACCCCTACGGCGCCCTCAGCACACATCACCCAACCCTCGCGGGTTGAAGTTTGAATAATCCACAGCCATCACTTGACGCGTCATGCACGTGACAATGCCGCCAATTACTAAGCCGTACGGATAAGGGGCCACATGGTTTCTACCTTAATGAATAGGGTCTCACGCGGCAAAATGTAGTCCGTAGGTATTGCCTTGTTGCCAGACACAGGTCGCTAGCGTTTTTGCGAACCTTGCTGAACTAATCGCGATAGTATCGGACTCTTTTAAGCCCTGATCACAGTTTATTTTGACGCCACCCAAGGGGGAATAGTCCAGGATTTCACAGCCGATAGCCTCTGAGTCTATTTGCACAAGACCCTGTAATTGAGTCGTGCTCAAACGCGTAAAATGACGACGCTCATCAGTGCGTGAAATAGGTAAGGTGTTGATAAAATTAATGGGTTGGTAACTCTCTATCTGATCCATTCGCTGTATAACGGATTCATGGATTGAAATATTGATGGGCGGATTATCGAGATCACCCTGTAATTGTCGAACACCTTGCTCAACACCTAGCTTCTCCATCGCCCCGTAAGCCCAGCTGTATGAATCGTGCAAATCATCGGCATGCATTTCGCCTTGGTAAGAAAGATATTCATTAGAAAAATCCAGCCCCAGGGCTCTCGATTTATTGACCATCCAGCTCAAGGCGACATTCGATAAAGTCGCCTGCTCATAGCCGCCACCCACATCAGAATGCACACCGGAAAACCAGGTCTGCTCCACTGTTTGGTCGCTATTAATTTCACCTGTCCACAAAGCGGGCTGGAACACACCACGCTTTTCATCAATGGCAAGTGCCTGATAGGCATGCTTAATATCTGGGCTTAGGTGGGTATTAAAAAACCCAACCAGTGGTTTCGTGAAGCGCCCAAAAATTGGCGTCGGGGCACCAAGAGCACCCACCGTATCCCACACCGCCATTAATTGGATTTCAGGCTTAAGCATTTGCTCATACGTTTGAGCCTTTCTTTTATGGGGAGGTGTTCGGTAATGCTTATACGCGGCCGGTAAGTTTTGTAGCTCGTCCTTAGGTAGCAGCCCAATACTGTGCAACATGCCACCCAGTGCCCTGGCCGTGTAAGCACCTCGACTAAAACCAAAGCAGTAAAGCTCGTCACCCGCTTGATAGTTGTGGACAATAAAGCGATAAGCGTCGAGCACATTTTGCTCGACGCCCTTACCAAAGGCACCGCCGATAAACTTATCAACAGGATTATAGGTTCCCACCCCCTGATCATAAAAAACCACTTGATGCTTGCCGTCATCGCTGTAGGGTTTAATACTACGCAGTAGCTTCACAACATTGGTAGGTTCTTCGGGGGTATTCCAGGTGCCATCACAGCAAATCACGATACGTTTATTCTGAAAATCCATTTTGCTTCTCCGCTCGATTAAAACGAGTAAATAGTGCGAACCGAAAAATACGGCAATCCTTTCGCGTTTGTTTGATCTTAAAGTGTAGCTGACTAAAAGATAAACACAGTCATTGAGAAGCAGTGCAAAAGATTATAAAGAAATATATATTTGCAATAATTAGATGCATATCGAATAAAAGATTAAACTATTGTTCCAGTAACGACCGCCGATTACAGACCCGTGAGCAACGCGATGAAAGACCTAGAAACTTTATTCCCAACAGCATCTCCTGCAGAAATAAAAGTGCTAGAGCAGTCTTTTTTGGCTCACACCAACGTTATTGAAGCGCCAAGCGACACAGTCCTTTTTTCACCGGGCGATAGTTGCGAGAACTACCTGTTTCTTCTCGAAGGGCAAGTCAAAGTTTTCTCCACGGCCAGCAATGGGCGAGAAATATTGCTGTACAGAATCAGGCCGGGGGAGACGTGCATACTTTCAACCAATTGCATGTTTGGCTCTCGGTATTATCCGGCCAGTGCCAAAACAGAAACCTATTGTCGCGCACTTTCTGTGCCCGTCATTTCATTGCGTCAGGCAATGAGTAAATCTCCGCTCATACACTTACTACTTATGGATGACCTGTCCAAACGTATCGGCTGTTTGATCGAGCTGGTCAGTGAGGTTGCCATGGAAAGGCTCGACGTACGGCTTGCCCGTCACTTGCTTCAACTTTGTGCCAACAAACAGGAGGTGCATACAACACATGAAGACCTGGCCACAGAAATAGGTACCGCTCGAGAAGTCATTAGCCGCCAACTGCGTAAATTTGAAGACGAAGGTTGGATTGAAACGACACGGGGACGAATTCTCATTCAACAACACGCGCCTCTGAAGGCTCTCTCTGAAGGATATTTCAACTAGCAATCTACGCGCTAAGTGACAATGTCACTGAACAATAGCTAGCGATACT
>QNFO01000031.1 GCA_003646355.1 Gammaproteobacteria bacterium | reverse complement strand
GTTAATCGCCCCTTTCCACAGGATAAGTTTGACGCTCTGTGGGATCGCGTAGAATCTTATATTGCTGGCGTCGACCGCTTCGTTTCCTACTTGCACATCGGCCAGGACAGAGAGCACTACATCCCCGCCAAGGTCACCACCGAGACGGCCTGGCACAACCTGTTCGCCCGAAACATGTTCATCCGCACTGAGCAGTACAACCCCGCAAGCAAAGAGGGCTGGCAGATTCTCCACGCTGCCAACTTCGTTTGCGAGCCCGAGCGTGACGGCACCACCAGCAGCGGCGTGGTTATCATCAACTTCGCACAGCGCAAAGTATTACTTGCCGGCATGAAGTACGCCGGTGAAATGAAGAAGAGCATGTTCTCCGTACAAAACTTTCTGCTGCCTGAGAAAGATGTTATGCCCATGCATTGCGCGGCAAACGTTGGTGAAGACGGTGATGTGGCCTTGTTCTTCGGCCTTTCCGGCACGGGTAAAACGACCCTTTCAGCCGACCCATTGCGCTACCTGATTGGCGATGATGAGCACGGCTGGAGCAAAGGCGCAGTATTTAATCTCGAAGGCGGCTGCTACGCCAAGACCATCGACCTGAGCCAGAAGAATGAGCCCGTTATCTGGGATGCCATTCGCTTTGGTGCCATCGTCGAAAACGTCGTACTCAACGAAAAACGCGAACCCGACTACTGCGATACTTCTCTGACTGAAAACGGTCGCTGCAGTTACCCCCTCGAGCACGTTGAAATGCGCTCCGAGAAAAACCGTGCCGGTGAACCCAAGCATATTATGTTCCTCACCTGCGACGTTACCGGTGTCTTGCCCCCCGTTTCAATCTTGTCGAAAGAAGCGGCGGCCTACCACTTTCTCAGTGGTTACACCGCGCGCGTTGGCTCTACCGAACTCGGTGGCGAGACAGGTATTAACCCCACGTTCTCAGCCTGTTTCGGCGCACCCTTTATGCCACGACCCGCCGGTGTTTACGCCGAGTTGCTGATGAAGCGCATCGAGGATTTTGACAGTAAAGTCTATCTGGTTAACACCGGCTGGACGGGCGGTGCAGGTGGCTCCAGCGGCTCTGGTGCTCGCTTCCCCATCCCCGTAACACGCGCCATTGTTACCGCCATTCAAAATGGCGACCTGGATACCGTCGAGACAGCTCAGCTGCCACTCTTAAATCTCCAGTTCCCCGTTACTGTACCCGGCGTTGATCAAAGCTACCTCAACCCACGGGAAGCCTGGGAAGACAAAGCTGCTTACGATAAACAAGCCGCAAAACTCGCCGGTCTGTTCGTTGAAAACTTTAAGACCTTCGATGTCGCTGACGACATCAATGAAGCTGGGCCAAGCTTATAGACTCTGTTCTAACGACCTTATTGCTCAGTCATAGCGAGTAATCTCAAGGCATAAAAAAAGCACCTCACGGTGCTTTTTTTATGCCTGCCAACTTGATTAAGCCAGCACTATGGCCTGAGTTTCATTATTGGTCACCTCGAGCAAGCCCTGTCGGTAGAGCTGCAGACTTTTGTCATGCTCACCAAGATGCCCCATCACCTCGGCCAGCTCGGCATAGATTTCAGATCGACTTTCAAGTTTTAGGGCTGCTTCTAAATAATCTCTAGCCTTGCCCCACAACTCATTGCACTTGCACAGACGCGCCAGGCTCAATAGCAGGTCAGCATTGTCCGGCTGTTCCTTGAGCCAGCCCTCAGCAATTTTTAGTCGCTGGGCCGTATCGCCCCCGAGTTGACCATAGGTCTCCAGCAAATTTTTATCCCAGGTGTTCTTAATAGCTTTGCGAAGTTCTTTTTCTGCCAACGGCGCTTCACCGAGCTGCACCAGAAGCTCGGCGTGATTAGCAATAACAGCGGGTGCAGTGCGTACATTTTTTGCCGTTCGCCCCCAGAGGTCAGCCAGCGCCTGCTTATTTTTGGCCATATCGGGGTCGAGCTTATCGCTGAGTTTGCGCAATTGTGCCCCACGAATCGAAATCTCGAGCTGGTGCAGCCCTTCCGCATCCATTGCCTTATTAGCGCGCAAGTCAGCCAGTAGTTTTTCCAGCTGATCCCACTGCTGCAAATTCCTGTAGGTTCTTTCAAGCAAACTCAGTATGTAAGGATGCTTGGGATGACGTCCGTGTAAGCTCTGTAAAATTGGCAGTGCCTCAGCATAGTTACCATCGCTAACCAGCAGACGCACCCGAGTCAGCGCCACTGCCATTTCATTGCGCGGATCTGCCTTTTCGGCCAAGCTCAAAAGGCGATCAGCCTCCTGCTCATTACCCAGTTCTGCCGCCGCACTGGCCGCACCCAGGTAATTAATAAGAGAGAGTTCGGAATCAGCCGCTGACTTTGCTAGTTGCTTGCAGGCCGATGCCCAGCGACCCTCCGCTAAATCAAGTAGACCCCGATACGTTAAACGACTATTTTTCTGTTGTTTTTTCGCCTTCCAGTTTCTCGTCAAATGCATGCCCGGCATCACCAAAGCCCGCACTAAACTCACCAACACACGAAACAACACCCACAGTGCCAGCACTGCGACAACGCCCGTCCACAGGGTAAATTGAATGGCTTTGGAACCGACTGAAACCAGTACAAAACCCGGATATTGCCCGACCAGCCAGTACACAAAGCTACCGCCAAAGGCCGCCAGGATTAACAATACAATTGCGATTCTCACGGTGATCAACCCTCCCCGTTACGGAGTCGACTCTCGGCCGCGTCCCGGTAATCCCGCAACGTGTACAAAGAGGCACTAACATCGGGCAAGTCCTGCTTTACGGCTTCAGCCTGCAAAGTCTGCAGCTGCTCAATAATGGCACGGGTGTCGTCATTGGGCGCAAAATACTGGGTGATATCTTTTTCAGCGCGGGCAAGGCTGGCCCGATAAATTCCCGCCTCTTCACGCAGCACGGCTTGCTGGGCGTTACCGAGAATAATCAACAGGCTGTGGCGCAGCTGTGTTTCTCGATCAATGGACATTAAGGGGGCTAACGGTTGTTCGAGGGAGCGCACATGAAAGTGTCTATCGACAAAACCCTGTGTCGCCTGGCGAATATTATGCCAAAGGCCTTGATACCAAGGCTTATCAACCATGGTAGCGACCTCTTCCGCGGGGGTAGATTCATCGACTGCCTCAACAACGTCAAGCCCATGGGCCGGTAGCGCAGAAAAAGTCATCACCAAATCAGACAAGGTGCCAATGCGAAGAAAAATACCCTCGCGGTCAATAACGGCAGTGCCACGCAAGGCGGCAATGTTTTCTGACAAGGTTTTTCGCAGTGCGAGCAGCCCGGGATCATCCAGCTTCGCCAACACTTGGTCAGCCGATTCGAGTAAGCTTTGAGCACCTTGCGGTCTGCGTTCAACCAGCAAACGCTGGTTGGCGAGGCGAATTAGGAACTCCGCTTCATCCAATAAGTGCTTACCGCGACCGGCATCGCCATTGCGTTCAAGCAGCTCTAACTGACTCTGCTGCTCTTCTCTTATAGCTTCCAGCTTGCCCTCAAAGGTCGCAACCAGCCGCCCTTGTTCTGCGGATTTACGCTCAATATTTTGCTGCAGGGTCTCGATCAACGCAGTCTGCTGTGCGAGCGTTTGTGTACTGGATGCTCGCTCCAGCCACAGCGTTTGCCCAAACCAGCCCAGTGCGCCACCGCCGGCAATAATGACCAGCAGTAAAAAAATCGTCAGCAAGCGCCAGCCTCTGCCTGTGGCAGGTTTTTTGGTTTTACTCTGCACCTTATTCTGAGCCTTACTTTGCGCTTTCGCTTCGGGGGCCGACTCGACTTCCGGTTTGTCTTGCGTGCTATCCACTTGTTTTTTGTTATTCACCCGTCATCCCGCTATTCAATCAATATTATTTTTAACTAAACACTTTTTCACTCAACATCAGAGCCTAGTCGTTACCGGGCATGAGTGTACCAGCCCAAAACACTATGCTCCATGTCTTGAGCGAGCGCGCTGGCCGCAAGATGTACTGAGCTAAAACCTTTGTTACGCGCCAGATTCGCCACCCGCTCGCTCGGCGCGATTATCGGCAAGCTTTTCAATTTCACCAGAGAAGCCTCGGGCACAACCTCGAGCAATGCGTCCAATACTTGTCCGCTGTAGATCAGCACCAGGGGTGACTGCGCCTGTAATAATTCAGCGATGGCCTCACGATGGAGGGAATCGACAACACGGCTATAAAGCTCGCAGCAATCGACGTTTCCCCCCCGCTCTTTTAAGGTCTGCTCAAGCAAGTCCCGACCCTGCCCGCCTCTAAAAATAATTATTTTCTCGCCCTGCACCGTCTTTAATGCCGGTAGTGCTAAGAGGGCCTCACTGGAATAACCCGACTCGGGCACAGTGACAGACACATTCTGATCGCGCAAAGGCTGGGCAGAGGTCGGCCCCACGGCAAAATACTCAATGCCCACAGGCAGCATCGGCCAATAGCGATCCAGCCACCACCCCGCTAGTTGCGCGGCACGCTGGCTGATAACAATGGCTTTATCGTAGTCGGAAAAAGCCATCACCTGCTGCTTAACCCGCTCGTCATCCGCCCCTGCCGGCACAATTTTGATGACCGGGTAGTTATGGCACGTAGCACCGAGTGCTTCGAGACGGGCTAGTAAAGGGTCTTGTTTTTGAGTGCAGTTCTTTTGATGACTGCACACTTGATCTGGACCTGGATCTGGAGGAGAGGAAAACGCTCGCAGGCTAAGAATATGAAGACCGTGGAGCGCGGGCATATCAATGTGTAATGTCGGCGAGGATTTTATCTGCACCCCGTGCCAACAGGCGCTGAGCCAATTCGATGCCGAGTTGCTCGGCACTGTCCGCGGCACCCGTGATTTCTTCCCGCAGCATTAAAGTGCCATCAAGTGAGCCGACCAGAGCCCTGAGGTAAAGTTGTTTATCCCCCTGTAGCTCTGCATAACAGGCTATCGGCACCTGACAACCACCTTCCAGCTCACAGTTAACTGCCCTTTCGGCAGCAACGCGAGCCGCAGTGTCCGGGTGATGAAGCACACTTAACAGGGCTTGCGTTTGTTCATCGTCAGCTCGGCATTCAATACCCACAGCGCCCTGGCCACCGGCCGGTAAGGACTGGTTCACCGGAATACGCTGCGCAATTCTGTCGGCCATATCAAGGCGCAGCAAACCCGCCGTCGCGAGAATAATGCCGTCATATTCATCATTATCAAGCCGCGCCAGCCGGGTGTTAACGTTGCCGCGCAAATCGAGTAGCTCAAGCTGAGGGAAGCTTTCCATCAACTGACATTGGCGGCGCATACTGCTGGTACCAACGCGGGCACCGGCGGGCAGCTCTTCAATACTCTGATAGCGATTGGAGACAAAGGCATCACGGGGGTCTTCCCGTTCGCAAATAATAGGTAGCGCCAAACCCGGAGGCAGCGCCATGGGCACGTCTTTCATTGAATGAACGGCAATGTCGGCCCGCCCTTCCAACAGCGCAACCTCGAGTTCTTTAACAAAAAGCCCTTTGCCACCAATTTTGGCGAGGGGCGTATCGAGAATTTTGTCACCCCGAGTAGTCATGCCGATAATTTCTACGCTCAGGCCGGGGTGAGCCTGAGTCAAGGCATCGCGTACAAAATGCGCCTGCCACAGTGCCAGCGGGCTTTTACGGGTGGCGATACGCAATGTTTGCATGGGCTTAACTCATTAATTTGATGAAAAACAGATCCCATTCACAGCTAGCGCCTCGCTCTCAGAACGCTGCCGCTACAAGAAAATAAGCGGGGATTAGAGCCTGTCATAATAACAGATACAAACTGCCAGGTTCCCAAAGCTTGAAAGGGAACGGACTGTCTACAGAAGATTTTTTTGGGGAAAAGTAAGAAAAAAGAAGGGGGATTGTATTTATTGCGTCAGATTTTCTCGAGCAAACGGCGCACCGGGGTAATGTGGCGGCGACTCACCTGGGGTTTAATATCCAGGTCTTTAAGGCGCACAAAGCAGTGGCCCTCGCTATCACGCTCCAGGCCTTCAATGTGTGAGACCGAGACAAGGGCATTGCGATGAATGCGCACAAAGCGCCCCTCAAACTCGCCTTCCAGCTCTTTCAAGGTATCATCGAGCAGAGCTTCACCATCGGTGTGGTAGGCCGTCACGTATTTGTGGTCGGCCTGAAATAAACGCACATCGCTAATAGGTATTAAGTCGATCTCACCCCTATTTTTCGCGGCAAGATGGGTGCGACCACCCTCTCCAATACCAACGCTATCCTGCAAATTATTGAGCTGAGCCTTATTGACACGCCCGGTACGACTCAGCGCCGCATCCAGATCTGTCTGTTTGACCGGCTTTAGCAAATAGCCAATGGCCTGGGACGAAAAAGCTTCAATCGCGTAATCTTCATAAGCGGTACAAAAAATCACTGCTGGCGGGGGTTCAAGTTCAGCCAAATGCTGCGCCGCGGCAATGCCATCCATACCCGGCATGCGCACATCCATTAAAACAACATCTGGACTTAATTCACGGGCACGCTGAATCGCCTGCTGACCATTCTCGGCCATGGCAACAACATTAAAATCCGGCAGCGAAGCAATCATCCTTTGTAGGCGATCGCGCGCTAGCGGCTCATCATCGACAATCAATACATTCATAAAAAATAACTCACTCCCCCACTGGGAAGTTAATATGCGTGATGTAATGATTATCCATTCTTTCAGCGCGTACCACAGCGGTCGGCCCAAAGTGTGCAATAAGTCGCTTTTGCACGTTATCTATGGCCATTTTGCTCCCCTTATTGTGCTGCATTCTCTGGCTACGGGGATTGCCAACGGTCAAAATCAGACGACCATTGAGGCGCTTTACACTGATTTTGATCAGCCCACCCTCCGGTAATAATTGAATACCATGGTAAACGGCATTCTCAAGAACAGGCTGCAGAGAGAGGCTGGGGATCTGCGCATCACCGTAATCACCGATCTCCCACTCCGTTTGTAGGCGCTTACCAAGACGTAGTTTTTCAAGCGCTAAATAACTACGGCACAGTGCCAGCTCTTCCCGCAGGGGCACCAGAGTATGCGCATCATCCAGAACCCGGCGGAATAACTCAGCCAGATCAACCACCACCTGCTCGGCCTTACCCGGGTCGGTGGCAATCAAACTGGCGATAATATTCATACTGTTAAAGAGAAAGTGCGGGCGAATTCTCGCTTGAAGCTCCTGGATACGAGAAGCCTCAGCCACTCTATGCAACATTTCCACCTGTCTATCGAGATGTAAATAACGCAGTAGTAAGCCAGACAATAGCAGGGCGGACACGAGCCCTTCGCCAACATTGAAACGCTCAAACAAGGGATCAAAAACGATGTACAGACTAAATTCGATAGCCAGCACGACCACCACCAGTACCGCCCCCATCACCGCATAGCTCAATACCGCCTCAGTTGCGGCAAACGCTGTCCACACCATTCTCTCGACAAGTAAGACTAATAAGCCAGAAAGTGCTGAAACCCCCAGCGCCAGTAACCACACTTTACCGAAGACCATCCAACCCATCAGCAGCGGCCCACCCACAAGCCACGACATGACAACAAACATAAGTTGGCCTATCAGCAGCACCCCAAGCAAGCTGCCGCAACACCAAAAACGTGAGGACGGTAATTCTGGTCTAATTGCGGGCTGCGCTTGCCTGTCCCTGTACGACTTGTTTTTTCGATCCACTTTTCGCTTTCTCACCCAGATCAATCCATGAATAGCTATAATGCGTCATTTTCACCAACCAATCACCTTTCCTACAGGCAAGTAAGCCACCAACCGTTATTCGAGGTCACAATGAGCAACAAAAAATCATCCAACCAGTCCTGGGGCGGTCGCTTTAGCGAACCCACTGACGCCTTTGTTGCCCGCTTTACGGCCTCCGTCAGTTTTGACAAACGCCTTTATAAGCAAGATATTGAAGGCTCCCTGGCCCACGCGGCGATGCTGACTCGAGTGGGCATCCTTAGCGAGCAAGAGCACCAGCAAATCCAGACCGGGCTCAGCGAAATTCTCAGCGAGATTGAGGCCGGCACTTTTGAATGGTCGGTGGCGCTTGAAGATGTGCACATGAATATCGAGGCCGCGCTGACCGCCAAGATTGGCATCACCGGTAAAAAACTACACACCGGTCGCTCTCGCAATGACCAGGTAGCGACGGATATTCGCCTTTGGTTGCGTAGTGAAATCACCACCATTCAGCGTGAGCTACATCGCCTGCAAGAGGGCCTGCTGTTTATTGCCGAGCGTGAAGCCAGCACCATCATGCCCGGCTTTACCCATCTGCAAACGGCTCAGCCCGTCACCTTCGGTCATCACTTGCTGGCCTGGTACGAAATGCTGGTGCGCGATCAGGGCCGCCTGGCCGACTGTAAAAAACGACTCAATCAATCACCCCTGGGTTCCGCTGCCCTTGCTGGCACCACCTATCCCATTGATAGAGAGTACACCGCCGAATTGCTCGGCTTTGACGGCCCCACGGCCAATAGTCTCGACTCGGTCAGCGACCGAGACTTCGCCATTGAGTTCTGCGCCTTTGCCAGCCTGTTGATGACCCACCTGTCCCGCGCCTCCGAAGAGCTCATACTTTGGGCATCGGCTCAGTTTGACTTTATCGACCTGCCCGACCGCTTTTGCACCGGCTCATCCATCATGCCGCAAAAGAAAAACCCGGACGTTCCCGAGCTGGTGCGCGGTAAAACTGGCCGCACCCACGGCCACCTGATTAGCTTGCTGACCCTGATGAAGTCCCAGCCCCTGGCCTACAACAAAGACAATCAGGAAGATAAAGAGCCGCTGTTCGATAGCGTCGATAC
>QNFO01000030.1 GCA_003646355.1 Gammaproteobacteria bacterium | reverse complement strand
TCGGCAAGGTAGATGGCGGCATTAATGTTCTGTTTGATGCGTTGAACCCAGAGCGCATGGTAGTTGCTGCAGGTGCGATTGGTGGTGGGCGTCACGCACTACAGCGCGGTGTTGATTATGCTAATGAGCGTGAGATTTTTAGGGGCCCTATTGGTGCGTATCAGGGTTTGCAGCATCCGATGGCCGAGGCCAAAGCTTTACTTGAAGCAGCTTCGTTAATGATTCAAAAGGCCGCTTGGTTACAAGATAGTGGTGAGCATTCCAAGGTGGTTGGTGATTGTGCCAATATGGGTAAGATGGTTGGCACTGATGCCGCATTTAAAGCCGCTGATGCGGCTTTGCAGTGTTTCGGTGGTTATGGGTTCACCGAGAGCTATGACATGTTGAGCCACTTTATAACGGCGCGTCTTGGCAAGGTGGCACCGATTAATCGGGAGATGACCCTGAACTATATTGGGGAATATATTCTCGGTTTGCCAAAATCCTATTGATTAAGTCTGGTGTAAAAGCTGTGTTATTAAAATAGGTGTCGATTAATGGTGTGGACGAGATGGCATTGCGATATGTGAGCAATGTCTCGCCCAAAATGTCGACGAGTTGTAGTTAATTGCCGATTATCGGTAGCCTTGAAAAAATACTGCGTGGTAGAATTCCCGCCGCGTGGTGTGCTTGTAAACTGAAGAAATAAAGGAGTATGTGTCGGTGCGAACTATTACGTATCTATCTAGAAAGAGTGCTTTGCTATTGAGCTTGATGTTAGTCCTTACCGCTTGCGGTGTGACGCCTCATCCCCCCTTGACGGCAGATCAAATCAATCCCTTACAGGATTTCGATTATATTATCGGCCCCGGGGATGAGATTGAGATATTTGTCTGGGGTAATGAAGAGCTGACTACAACGGTTGATGTACGTCCTGACGGTAAAATAACCACGCGCCTGGTGGAGGATATCGTTGCTAGTGGCAAAACCCCTACGGCATTGGCTCGAGATATTGAAGAAGCCTACTCGGAATATGTACGAAGTGCTGTTGTCAGTGTCATCGTCGAAGGCTTTGTTAGTATCCCCTCGCAACAGATTCGTGTGGTTGGCGAGGCGGCCAGTCCATTAAAAATCCCCTTCAGCAAGCATATGACCTTGCTTGATCTGATGATCGAAGTCGGCGGTTTGACTGATTACGCTGATGGTAATCGCGCGATACTGATTCGTTACTTTAATGGCAAGCAAGAGTCCTACACTCTCCGTCTTGACGATATGCTGGAAGATGGCGATATATCTGCCAATCTCGCTTTGTACCCTGGTGATATCGTTATTATTCCTGAGTCCTGGTTCTAGGTTCTACTTTAGTTTTAATCTTTTTGGGGCCGAGAATAATTTATGCAGGATTTACTGGATCAATTCTACGAGTATCTTTGGGGTATTTGGCGTTATCGCTGGACAGGGCTTATTTGTGCCTGGGTAGTGGCGGTGATGGGCTGGATCTGGGTGGCCCAGATGCCGGAACAGTATGTGGCTAAAGCCAGGATTCATATTGATAGTAGTAGCATCCTTCGTCCCTTGCTCAGAGGCCTCGCCATCCAGTCGGATGTGAATCGTCAGGTTGCATTGATGAGCAAGACTCTCTTTAGTCGACCGAATATGGAAAAGTTGATGCGCATGACTGACCTCGATTTACAGGTGACCAACGACCTGGAAAAAGAGGCCTTGCTAAACCGCTTGCGCAGTTCCCTCCACTTATCAAGTGGTGGTCGAGGCAGCAGTGATATTTATTCGATTTCTTTTAAGCATGAAGACCGGGATGTGGCAAAGAAGGTTGTGCAGTCAGTTATTACTGTTGTGGTTGAAAATACACTGGGTGACAAACGTAAAGATAGTGCTGGAGCGCAAGAATTTATTGATCAAAAGATAGCAGATTATGCAAGCCGTATGGCTGAAGCAGAAGCGCGCTTGGCTGATTTTAAACACAAACATGCTGGTGCAATGCCTGGGCAAACAGGTGGCTATTATGCGAACCTGAGTGGTGCGAAATCACAGCTTCGCGAGGCGCAATTGCAGCTTGATGAAATAGGCAATCGTCGACGAGAGATGCAGCGTCAATTGGAAGACCTTGAAGAGGACGATGATGAGTTTGGTTTCGGCGAGTTTGACTCACCGGAAGTTTCATCTTCTTATGACACTAGGATATTGTCGCTGGAAAGTAAACGTGACGATTTGTTAATGCGCTATACAGAGCGTCACCCGGCCGTTATTCAAACGACCTCTTTAATTGGGGAGCTTGAAGCCGACAAGCAGGCTGAGCTGGATGAGTTGGCCGAACAGATGGATGATTCACCGAGTATGGGTTTGCAAACTAGCCCTGTCTACCAGCAGATGAGGGCAATGCTGTCTGAGACTGAAGCGCGGTCTGCGGAACTAAAAGTGCGAGTCGGTGAGTACAAAAAGCGCGTTGCCTCTTTGGAGGAAATGGTCGGTAGTATTCCCCGCGTTGAAGCGGAGTTTAAAGAGCTAAATCGCGATTATGGTGTTATTTCGCGGCAGCATAATACCCTGTTGCAAAGGCGGGAGTCTGCTCGCCTTTCTGGGGATGTTGAGCAAAATGCCAGTGGTGTAAAGTTTCGCATTATCGACCCGCCTTTCGTGCCTCTGGAGCCAACTGAACCCGATAAGCTGTTATTGCATTCCGGCGTTTTTATTGCGGCCATTGGTTTGGGTGGTGGCTTTGCGCTGCTGTTATCATTGTTGCGCCCCGTGGTATGTAATCGACGAAGTCTTGAGCGCCTCGTTGGTTTTCCCGTTTTGGGTAGTGTATCCATGATTTCATCAGCGATTGAAAAGAAAAAAGCACTGCATGAAAAGCTGTTATTCGCAGCTATGTTTTTATTCTTATTTCTAACTTTTGCTGGGGTTAATCTCGGGCAGAGTTTGCTCTCAACGTGAATATGGTTTTCATGGCGGGAAGGGGTGTCTAATGAGCATAATTGAAAAAGCCGTTGAAAAGCTCAACTTTACTGAGGCCGACCGGCAGACTGTACAGCCTCACTGTGAGTCTCAACCGCCTAGTGGGACTGAATGCAGTAGCATCGTGAATACTGAGATTGCTAATCGAGATCAGCAATCGGCGCCTAAGCCTTCGTTAACCTCCAAATCAATTGAGATTAGCTTCGAAGATCTTGCCGAACGAGGCATGGTGACACCTGACTCTCCCCGTAGCCCAATTGCGGAAGAATACCGCTCAATAAAACGCCCCTTGTTAACCAATATTGAAGGCAAGGGAGCGGTCACTTTCCGTCATCCCAATTTGATAATGGTTACCAGCGCACTACAGGGTGAGGGGAAAACTTTTTCAGCGATTAATTTAGCGATGAGTATCGCCATGGAGCAGGATAAAACTGTTCTACTGGTCGATGCTGATATCTCCAAAGCCAGTGCCGCTAGACTACTTGGTGTGCCTGATAGCAGCCCAGGTTTAATTGATGTGCTAGAAGATGAAAGCCTGCATATCGGTGATGTTATCTTACGTACCAATATTCCGAATTTACGTATTGTCCCAGCTGGTCGCGTACATGAGAGATCAACTGAATTACTCGCTAGTCAGAGTATGTACAGAGTGGCTGACGAACTTGCAGAAAGGTATTCAGACCGCGTGGTGATTTTTGATTCACCGCCAATGCTGCTGACTAATGAGGCTCAGGTCGTGGCAAGCCTGGTCGGGCAGATCGTATTTGTTATTGCCGCTGAGAAAACTTCTCAGCGCGCGGTTGCCGAAGCACTGAGTCTGCTGGGTGATGAGGCGATGGTGGGCATGATTTTGAACAAAACCAAACATGCGTTTACCAGTAAATATGGTTACGGCTATGGTTACGGATACGGAAATACTCGAGATAAAAACTAACCTGTCGTTAGGGATGATTAATGCACAAGCATTGGAACAAAATAATAAGGTATTTTGTCGCAGTTAGCCTGGTAGGTTTGCCCGGCACCGCATTGGCTGCACAATGGCGTGTGAGTTCCGGTGTGGGGGTTAGTGAGCGTTATAGCGATAACGACAATCTTTCGGCTACTGATAAAAAAGATAAATTTGTTACAGTTGTCTCGCCTGATATTAGTTTGGAGGGCAGTGGTGGAGGTCGCATTGATTATGATGTTCTGGCCGCCCTCACACATCACGAATCCAGTGATGGAGAAGATTCTACGAACCCTAGATTAAACGGAAATGCGAATGCTGAGTTGGTAGACCGGATACTCTTCTTTGATGCTAGCTCAACCATTAATCAAAACCGCGTAGACCCTTTCCGCTCTACCGGGGATGATGATGTTTCCCGTTCCCGCTCCGACAATGTTACCACTACATATAGCTATACCCTGAGTCCCTACCTGGTTGGGCGAATTAATAGTTTCGCTGATATGGAGTTGCGCTACAGTTACGATGAACAGTGGAATTCCGATAGTGATGTCAGTGACAGTAGCCGCCAGGCTGTTTCATTTCACTTGAACAGTGGTCAGGATTTTAAAGCATTTGATTGGGGCTTAGTTGGAAACTACAGTAAAACTGATGATGATGACGATGGCAATACGAATCAAAATGATGATGATAAATTTTCATCCGCGGACTTCAATGTTGGTTATCGTGTTAATCGGAAATTGCGATTAAGAGGTTCGATTGGTCGAGAGTGGAATGACTTTGAGTCTGTTCGATCAGAAGATACTGATGGTGAGCGCTGGGATGCTGGCTTAGTTTGGACGCCCAATAAAAGAACAACAGTTAATATTGGCTATGGCGAACGGTTCTTTGGCGATGTGCCAACAGTGGATATCTCACATCGATGGAAAAAAAGTGTTTTTACCGCGAGTTATACAAAAGACCTA
Organism: Gammaproteobacteria bacterium; assembly: GCA_003646355.1. The sequence goes on along the minus strand of QNFO01000030.1, from coordinate 3,970 downwards.
ACTGAGGCTCGAGACTTGCGTAACGAGCAGAGTATTTACGACGAGGATGTTTTCGGTAATCCCATTGATCCTACAAGTAATGATCCCGCATTTGTAACGGATAATGAGGGTGCTGTTGTTGATGAGCGAATTTCATTTTCCTGGTCTCGCCAGGGGAGGCGAACTACATTGACTTGGCGCGGGGATCACTCCACTCAGGAACCTCAGGACACCTTAGCCGAGGAAGTATTTATTTCATCCAGTATTGAACTATCACGGCGTCTTACGAGTAAATTAAGCTTTGATACGAGCGTTGATTGGGAAAGCCAGGAAAACGAGCTCGATGAAGAATTTGAGACATGGCGCTTTAATATGGGTTTAAGTCGACCCCTTGGCAGTAAAAGTAATGTAAGTTTGCGCTACACCTATACTGACAGAGACTCTGATTTGCCTGATGATGGTTATGAGGAAAACCGGGTGATTTTAAATTACAGAATTAATTTTTAAATTCATCTAAAAAAGTGGTGTAAAAGTTGTCTAAATCACTAGAAAAAAAAATACTTTGTATTGTTGGTGCAAGGCCAAACTTTATGAAGATAGCTCCTGTAATCAGGGCTCTCAATAATTCTCAATATCCTTTCAGGGTAGGTCTGCTTCATACTGGCCAGCACTATGATGCTGCTATGAAGCAATCCTTCTTCGATCAACTTCATATTCCAGAGCCCGATGTCGATTTGGGCGTGGGTTCAGGTTCTCACGCTGTTCAAACCGCAGAGATTATGAAGCGTTTTGAGCCGGTAATGGATGATTTAGAGCCGGATGCCATTTTGGTTGTAGGTGATGTGAATTCAACCATTGCCTGTGCTTTAGTGGCGGTCAAAAAGGGCGTGCCCGTTATTCATGTTGAGGCGGGTTTGCGCAGCGGTGATCGCAGCATGCCCGAAGAAATAAATCGTGTATTGACCGATCAAATTTCTGAATTGTTACTTACCACGGAGCGTAGTGCTGAGAAAAACTTGATACGTGAGGGCGTAAGCGCTGAAAAAGTACACTTTGTCGGCAATGTGATGATTGATACTCTGCGCTATAACCTTAATAGTGCCGTTCCTTTCGGTGACACAATATCCACTTGTCTGGATACTGAGCGAGCTGAAAGTATAGGTGCAGACTATGGTTTGCTGACCTTGCATCGGCCGGCCAATGTTGATGATCCCGTGGTATTGGAGCGCCTGTTACGTACGCTGGTTGAACTTTCTAAGGAGCTACCCATGCTCTTCCCTGTGCACCCCAGAACCCGACAGTGTATCGATGGTGCGGGTCTGAATCAGCTTGTCGCCGACAGCCAGCTCTATTTGATGCCTCCTCAAGCTTATCTCAATATGTTGGGCCTAATGAAAGGTGCCCGTCTGGTGCTGACAGATTCGGGTGGCATTCAAGAAGAAACAACAGCGCTTGGCGTGCCATGTATTACCTTGCGTGAAAATACGGAAAGGCCAATTACTGTAGAAGAGGGCAGTAACACAATCGTCGGTTCTGATCCTGAAAAAATCAAATCATGTTTTAACGATATTATGCACTCAGGAGGCAAGGCTGGTCGCACGCCTGAATATTGGGATGGTAAGGCTGCAGAGCGTATCGCTGACGTTATTGGTGATTGGCTCTATAAAAAATAAGCGGCTGTTTTCGCTTTAAGGCGACAAGTGAGAGGGTGGGAGCCATTCGAGTTTATTCGCAAAATTGTTTTGCTAAGGTACTCGAATAAGATTTCAAGCAGAATTTAAGAGCAGGTAAACCCAAAGAATGACACCGTGGTATAGCAATGATGAGTAAGTCGAATAGGAGAGCAGTGCTGTGAGCTTGCCCCCGATTCTCAATGCGATGACGGTAGACGTAGAGGACTACTATCAAGTTTCTGCTTTCGAAAAACACATCTGTCGAACAACGTGGGCTGATTTTGATTGCCGGGTCGAAGCCAACGTGGATCGAATTTTACAACTCTTCGATCAAAAATCGGTAAAGGCCACCTTCTTTACACTGGGTTGGGTTGCCGAGCGCCACCCTGGCATGGTGAAAAGAATAGTTGAAAATGGTCATGAATTAGCCAGCCATGGCTGGGATCATCGGCGTGTAACCTCACAAAAACCTGGCTGTTTTAGAGATGATGTAGTCAAAACTAGAACCCTCTTGGAGGATATTTCTGGACAAACCGTCAAGGGGTATCGTGCCGCTAGCTATTCTATTGGGGCCGAAAACCTCTGGGCTCTCGATGTACTTGCAGAAGCAGGTTATGAATACAGTTCAAGTATTGTACCTATCCGTCATGATCACTATGGTATGCCCGGTGCACCGCGTTTTGCTTTTCGTGCAGCCAGTGATCGAATACTTGAAATCCCGATAAGTACAGTCTCTGTTATGCACCGAAATATTAACTGTGGGGGCGGAGGCTGGTTCAGGTTTTTCCCCTATGCCTTTACTCGCTGGGCTCTTAAGAAGGTGAATGAGAGTGAGCAGCGTTCATGCATTTTCTATTTTCATCCCTGGGAAATAGATGAAAATCAGCCCAGAATAGAAAATTTGGGCCATAAAACCAGATTTCGTCATTATCTTAATTTACATAAAACTCATCCGCGTTTAGACCAGTTACTCGACGATTTTAGCTGGGGACGCATGGACGAGATCTTTTTAGGGACAAAGTAATGAATACCTACGCGAGGAGCGCAAATGGGGCTTAAGGTTTGTCACTTAAGTGGAACGGATTTTGCCCGCTGGGATGCCTTTGTAGAGGCATGTCCAGAGGCGACTTTTTTCCACCGCGCCGATTGGAAAACGGTATTAGAGCGCGCGTTCGGGCACCGGACACATTATTTATACGCCGAGCTGAACGGAGAAATTCAGGGCTTGTTACCCCTTGCCCAAGTGAAAAGCTTGTTGTTCGGCAATACCCTGTCTTCATTGCCATTTTGTGTATACGGGGGGATTATTGCAAATAATGATGAGGCGAGAGCGGCCTTGCGGGAAGCTGCCTGTGAGCTTGCCGGTCAGTTAAACGTTGATGCCCTGGAGATGAGGAATACCAATGCATCGGAGCAGGACTGGCCGACAAAACAACTCTATGCAACTTTTCGGAAGGCGATTGATGCCGATCCCGATGTGAATATGAAGGCGATTCCGCGCAAGCAACGTGCTGTGGTTCGAAAAGGCATCAAGGCGGGCCTGGTGAGCGAGGTCGATTCGGGCTGGCAGCGCCTGTACCGCATTTATTCGGAGAGTGTTCGCAATTTGGGAACGCCGGTTTTCTCAGCCAATTATTTTAAGATATTACGCGAAGTTTTTGCTGAGGATTGCGGTGTTCTAATGATTACCCACCAGGGGCAGGACATCGCCGGGGTTATGAGTTTTTACTTCAAGGATCAAGTGCTGCCCTACTACGGCGGTAGTGTTGCCCAGGCTCGCGCTTTAAAAGGTAACGACTTTATGTATTGGGAGCTGATGCGCCGATCGGGTGAGCAGGGCGTGCGCATTTTTGATTACGGTAGGAGCAAAGAGGGTACAGGGCCCTATAGTTTTAAAAAGAATTGGGGCTTTACGCCCGAGCCTTTGTCCTATGAATATTTCTTAGTCAAATCTAAGGCGATGCCCGATATTAATCCCCTTAATCCAAAATACCGATTTTTTGTCAATAGTTGGAAGAAACTACCCTTACCGGTTGCGAATTTGATTGGTCCACTGCTGTCAAAAAGTTTGGGTTAAAGCCAGTGTCGGTAGAATCATCAGCCAAGCCTAGCTTGCTTTTTTTATGTCACAGAATCCCTTTTCCCCCGAATAAGGGTGACAAGATTCGCTCCTATCATTTATTACGTTACCTTAGTGCTCACTATCGTGTGTATCTCGGCGCGTTCGTTGACGACCCAAATGACTGGCAATATACCGATAAACTAGAAGAGCTGTGCGAAGAGGTTTGCCTTGTTAAGCTTAATCCAAAATTAGCTCG
>QNFO01000029.1 GCA_003646355.1 Gammaproteobacteria bacterium | reverse complement strand
TGAGTACCTCTTCGGTATCTGTGCCGGTATCGGCGTCTGAATCGGCCATTACTGCATCACATAGCCGGTGAAGTACACCGCTTCCACTCGGCCCGGATTGTGGCTCTTGTTTTGCTCGGCCTGAATAATGTTGCGGATTTCGAGCAGCATTTCCTCGCGCAGTGCTTCCTTGCTGTCTTCGCCATTGAGTTCGTCAAAGCTTTTATTGCTGATAAGCATAATCAAACGATGGCGAATGGCGGGCATGTGGTGAGTCACCTGTTCGAGAATCATTGGCTCGTGACTCATCACCGACAGGGTCATCTGCAGATAACGAAGGGTATCTTTGTAGACAAAGTTAACAATAAAGGGGGGTTCGAGGGCTAAATAGTAGCTCTCTCCCCGCGCTTCAATTGCCTTGCCTGAAGAATCCTCGGCCGCTGAAGATTCACTGCTAAAGTAGAACCAGGTGCCGCCGCCACCGACGACGAGCAGGGCTACAATGGTGACGATTATTGCTACTGTCTTATTCAAACTTGGTGTTCCTTGTGTTGGCTAAGCTTGTGCTATTTGTCTGTACGTCATTTGACGGCGCATACAGAGCCACTTGAAAGTGTTTAAGCACTAACTATGCCACTAAAATTTATTGTTTAAATACAGTGCCTTAAGTGTTTTCTATGGGGGCTTGTCAAAGAATTGACGGGGTTTTAGGCGATGGGTGTCAAATACATCGGTGTTTCAGAGGTGTTGTAAATGAGGGCAGTGAAAAACGGCATAAAGCAGGATGTACTGGCGAAGCCCGGATGGCTTCGAGAGAGGCTGGAAAACTTACAGGCCCTGAGAGGCTTGTTCTAAATCACGGCTGCGTTGATCCATTATTTCCTGTACACCACGGGCATCGTTTAACAATTTGTCGATGGCTTTTTTACTGTAGGGGTTGAGGTTTACAGGCGGGTTTTGCTGTGGTGTTGCAGGCGGGTTATTTACCGGCGCAATGTCGGTACTGACGGTATTGGGTTGAGGTTGACCCTGACCCTGAATCACATTGGTGTCGGAATTAAGAAAAATCACCTGGGCAGGTGTGACACCCTCGGGTAGGGTTTCGCTAAAGTGCCAGCTGCCATCATCACCGCGCCATTTATACACTTTGCTGACGGTTGCAGGCAGCGTCTTTTGCGCCCCTTTACCGGGGAGTTTGATATCGGGCATCGCGGGTAGCGTGAAGTCGGGTAGAGGGGGGAACTCAAACTTCGGTACTAACTGGCGAATATCAATGCCGTTCAACGAGGCTACATAGGACATAATGCCCGTGGCGATCACCATAAGCACAATAAGGCGGAAAATAAGGCGCTTAATCATGATTGCTCCGAGTCTAATGGCTAAACCTTACAGGTCCGCCTTGCTGAGTTTACAATCATGGCAGTTTGTTGGTGGCATAGCTGTGTTTTGGTGCAGGTTTTCTAAGGAGTTGTAAGAAATTGACGGTTGGTCGCAAGGTTATGTTGATACGTATTTTAGTGAGTATGTTACTGGGCGCCTTGTTTGGCGTTTTGATTATTCAGCCAGTCAATGAGATGGTCATTTTTCATTTGTATGAAGCTAGCGATAGTACCTTGAATCAATGGCAATTTATCTACCAGGATTTAATCAAATCACTGAGCGGTGAAGCCAATAAAAAAACCCTCTACTACGCGGTCGTTGGTGGTGTGTTGGGTTTGCTGGTGGGTCTTGTTTTCCGCTTTATTCGCGCCAAGCTGGATACTATTGATAGTTTGAATCGGGAGCTCGGTAAAGACCTGGCTTTGCTACTGGTTCAGGGAGAAGGGCCGAAATTGGAATTTAAGTCGAGCTTTCGCTGGGATTTGCGGCAAGAGCGGGCCAACAAAAGCCTGGAAGCGGTGATCCTAAAAACTATTGCCGGTTTCATGAATGGCGATGGGGGTACTTTGTTGATTGGTGTGACTGATGACGGCGCAATTGTCGGCTTGAAGCCTGACTACAGCTTGTTGAAAAAATCCGATGCCGATGGTTTTGAGCAAGCCCTAATAACAGTGGTGTCGACGAACCTGGGCGCCGACTTATGCCAGAATCTGCACATCGTATTTCACGCGATTGAGGGGGAGGACATCTGCCGTATTATCATTAAACCAGCACCAAGGCCGGTCTATTTAAATCGTGAAGGTGGCCCCCGGCTGTATTTGCGCACAGGCGGTGGTACGCGTGATATGAATATTCAGGAGGCGACCGAATATATTAAAGGGCGCTGGGCTTGAAAATTGAGTGAGCTAAAACGGGAAAACTTGTGAAAATTGAAGTCATTAATGAAGTCTGGCGCGAGCTGAGTAAATGCGAGATGTGCGGCATTCGTGATCTGGTCCTGTTTGCTGACCTCAATGAGGATGACTTTAAGCTCATTCATCAACCCATTGTCGAACTCAGCTTTAAACCCTTTCAGAGCCTGTATCGCACCGATGATAGCCCTGACTTTGTGTACACCATTCGCAGCGGTCTGGTGAAACTGGTCAGTTACAGTTCAGATGGTCGTTACCGTATTGTTCGTCTACTGGGCAAGGGTGACCTGGTCGGTATAGAGGTGCTTGCCGGTCAGCCCTATGCCCATTGTGCCGAAGCGCTTGAGCCGCTTTTGGTGTGTCGAATTCCCGTTGCGGAAGTACTGCGTATTAATCGCGATACCCCTCGTTTGCACAAGCAAATGCTCGCTCGCTGGCAAAAAATTTCCAGCGATGCCGACTACTGGATAACCGAGCTGTCGACCGGACAAGCCCGCCAGCGGGTTATCCACCTACTGCTGCACCTCGCTTCTATTAGTGATCGCGATGATTTTTTTCTGCCCTCGCGGGAAGATATGGGCGCCATGCTGGCTATTACCACGGAAACTGCCAGCCGGATGATTTCAGCCCTGCGCAGCGAGAAGATACTACAGTTGCTGGAGAAGAATAGAGCCAGTGCCGACCTGGAGCAGATGCGCGCTCTACTCACATGATGAGGTGGGGAGAATCCGTGTCCGAACCTGTTTAAATGAAGCTGTAAGCTTGTGATCCTGCTCACCTCAATAGGCGGAGAAAACAGCAATAATCTTTGCAATTAAACAGTTGGATAGAGGCTCGGCTCATGAAAATAAAATATCTTTTTTTAACAACTTTACTCTCAGTTACTGTAGTCAACGCTGGCGACTCGACGCTGGATGCCGCTATTGGCGGAGGCCTGGGTGGTGCCGTTGGTGCAGCCATTGGCAATGAGGTTGGTGGTCGTGATGGCGCCATCGTCGGTGGTGCGCTGGGAGGGGGGTTCGGTGCTGCTGTGGCAACTGATGAGCAGTCAGAAGATAGGCACTCTGATGGTAGGCATGGAGACTATTATGAACGCTCCCATAAGGCACATTCTGGGTCAGGTTTTTGTCCGCCCGGGCAGGCCAAAAAGGGACGCTGTTAAGTCAGCGGTTTGTATTGTTCAATATTTGATCGGAACGGGCTGGCCATCATAAAACAATAATAGTGACCACTTCGTTTTGGGCCGGAAGAACTAAAATAATAATGAACGCGCTTACTGAATAAATACGCTACGACAGAACGCCGATAGATGCATTGTAAAATATGGTAGCTACGGGCGGACTTGAACCGCCGACCCCAGCATTATGAATGCTGTGCTCTAACCAGCTGAGCTACGTAGCCATAAATTGGTTGATCTTTGAAGGCGGGGGATTTTGGCGATTTCAGTGCGGGTTGTCAAGCTAGCGGGGCTAATTTACTGGGACTATTTGGCCGGGCTATTAGTTGGGTAAAGGCGGTACAGGGTGTCGGCATGGTCGTCGCTGATGTAAAGGCTGCCATCTTCGGACTGGGCGAGTTCAGCGGGGCGACCGAGAATTCTGCCTTTGGGTGTTAAGAAGCCTGTTAACAGGTCTTTTTCAACAATGCTTCCGTCTTCATTCCAGTGCAGTGAAACCACTTTATAGCCGTCCGGGGTCGAGCGATTCCAGGAGCCGTGCAGGGCGACGAAGGCACTGCGCTGATAGTCTGGTGGCAGCTTAGAACTACGGTTAAAGATGATGCCCAGTGCTGCGTTGTGGGGGCGAAACCCGTGTGCTGGAGGGTTTCCCTGCTGCGACGGCTTGCTGGAATGGTCTCCGTAATCGGGATCGACTTTGCCGAAGCCGTTGCTGTAGGGCCAGCCATAAAAGCTGCCGTGAGTGATGTGATTAAGCTCGTCGGGGGGCTCGTCGTCACCGAGCCAGTCGCGGCCATTATCGGTTGCGTAGAGCTGTGCATTCCACGGTGCCCAGTCAAAGCCGGCGCTGTTGCGCAGACCCGTAGCAACAATTTCACCGGCGCTGCCATCGGCGTGAAAGCGCATGATGGTGCCGCGCCGGGGGTCGTCTTCAATACAGACATTACAGCTGGAGCCGATGGCGAGGTAGAGCCAGCCATCGGGCCCGAAGTGGATAACCCGGCGCCAGTGATTGCCGCCAATGGGCAGCTTATGAATAATCCGTTGGTAGCGGCCCTGGGTTGTGCCGTTGAGGGGGTTGTAGGCGATGCGACCGATGGCGTCGGTCTCGGCAATATAGAGCCAGTTGTTGTGAATGGCGAGGCCCGTGGGCCGCTTTAGTTTGTCGATAATTGTTATATGGCGCTCGGCGCTGCCGTCACGGTCGCTGTCGATTAGCCGATACACGCCACCCTCACTGGAGCTGCTGACAATGAGGCCCGCAGGGCTGTAGGCAAGCCCCCGTGGCCCTGAAATCGCGCTGTAATAACGCAGGACCTTAAAACCTGCGGCCGTTGTGAGCGGGCTCTGCATATCCTCTGGGCGAGGCACTTTTATGCCTAGCGCTCTGCTACTTAATTGCAGGGCCGTGTGTAGGCCGCCCGTCTTCAAAAATGAAGTGAGCCACGCCGCCAGCAGGAGAGCGGGGAGTAGGCTGAGCAGTAGCAAGCGGCGTTTCATTGCGCCAGCATAGATGGCTCGCCTATGACTTGCGAGTGTCCTTCAGGGCAACCATCAAGGCGCCGAATACAACCAGTGCGGCCCCGGACAGGGTCAAGCTAGTGAGAGGCTCTGGGGTGATGGCAAAGCCGGGGATAAAACTCAGGCACCACATAAACAAAATCGTAAAGACCGGCAGGGTCGAGAGCATGGCACTGGCCTTTGAGGCTTCGATATGGGCCATGGCTTCGGAGAAGCTGCCGGAACCCACCAAGGTGCTGGTGCCACAGAAAAGCAGTAGTAACAGTCCGGGGGTGCCGAGCTCAAAAATACTTAGGGGCTTGGCGAGTGGTAAAAACACCAGTGAGCCAAGGAGATAAACCACCAGCATAATTTGCGAGGAGGTGAAGTGCAGTAAGAGTTGTTTCTGCAACACGGCGTAGCCGGTCCAACAGATGGCGGCCAGAGATATTAGCCCCATGCCCAGGGCGTAGTCATTGAAGCCGTCGAGCATGGCAACAATGCGAGGGTAGAAAAAAATCACCAAGCCGCCTAAAAATATCAAACAGCCTAGCCACTGGCGGCGGGACAGGCGCTCGCCAAAAAAGAAGACGCCGGCGAGTAGCAGCATGACGGTCGAGAATTGAATCAATATTTGCGTGGCGCTGGGGGTGATGTGCTGCACGCCGATAATATAGAGAAAGTAGTTAATAATTAGCAGTAGAGCGCAGGCAATGAGGCGCAGGTTGTGCCGAGCGCTGCCTTTATCGACGAGTCGCGGCAGAGAGCCTCGGGCGATCAAAAATGGCAGTAGCATAAGCCCGGCGATGGCGAAGCGATAGAAGTTGATGGTGTGGGGGTCGAGCTGGCTGGTGATGCCCTTGGCGGCAATGGGGAAGAAGCCCCAGATCACACAGGCCAGCAGCACCAGGCCGAAGCCATAAGTGCTGCGCCCCGAGGTGGTATGAATGCCACTCTTTACCGTGGCACTTGCGGGGCTGCTGTTCTGACTGTTTTTGCTATGGTTAGCGCTTATTTTTTTAGAGGGGTCGGGGCTAAGACTCACACATTAAACCGGAAGTGAATGACGTCACCATCCTGCACGATGTAGTCCTTGCCCTCAAGGCGCCATTTGCCCGCATCTTTAGCACCCTGCTCGCCATTACCGGCGATAAAGTCCTCATAGCTAACAATTTCGGCGCGAATAAAGCCTTTTTCGAAGTCAGTGTGAATTTTACCGGCAGCCTGTGGGGCGGTGGCGCCAATGGGAATTGTCCAGGCGCGAACCTCTTTCTCCCCGGCGGTAAAGTAGGTTTGCAGGTCGAGCAGCTGGTAGCCGGCGCGAATCACGCGGTTGAGGCCGGGTTCGTCCATGCCCAGGTCGGCGAGAAACTCGGCCTTGTCTTCATCGTCCAGTTCGGAGATTTCTGCTTCGAGCTTATTGCAAATGGGCACCACCTGGGCGCCTTCGGCGGCGGCGAGTTCTTCGACAGCGGTCAGAAAAGGATTGTTTTCAAAACCATCTTCGGCAATGTTTGCGATGTAGAGGGTGGGCTTGAGTGTCATCAGGCTGACTTCGCCGAGTTTTTCAATATCCTCCTCAGATAGCTCAAGACTGCGCAGCGGTTTGGCTTCGTTGAGGTGGGGCAGCAGGCGTTCGAGTATAGCCAGTAAAGCAATCGCGTCTTTATCTTTACCTTTGGCGGCACGGGCGGTTTTTTGCAGGGCTTTCTCAACCGCATCGAGATCGGCCAGGGCGAGCTCGGTATTGATGATTTCAATATCGGCCAGCGGGTCGATCTTATTGGCGACGTGAATGACGTTCTCATCTTCAAAGCAACGCACCACGTGAGCGATGGCGTCGGTTTCGCGGATATTCGCTAAAAACTGGTTGCCCAGGCCTTCACCTTTTGAAGCGCCCTCGACGAGGCCGGCAATGTCGACGAATTCCATGGTGGTGGGCAGGATGCGTTCGGGATTAACGATGGCGGCGAGGGCATCCTGACGGGGGTCGGGTACGGGCACGACGCCAGTGTTGGGCTCGATAGTGCAGAAGGGAAAGTTTTCCGCATCAATACCGGCCTTGGTGAGGGCGTTAAATAAGGTGGATTTGCCCACGTTGGGGAGACCGACAATACCGCATTTGAAACCCATGATAATCCTCTGCTCTTTACGGGATGGCAGGGCAGGTTATTTAGCCCTTGCGCCTTCGCTGTGTTAATTGATGTGTGACGTGTGTTTGCTGGTGCTTATTTCGTGTGCAGGGCTTTCATCGCCTTGTTCCACTCACCCTCGGTAAGCTCGGGAGTGATCTCAAGAGCAGCGCTAATGCTGTCCTCGATCAATCGCTGTTCGGCCTGTGGAGCGCGACGCAATACATAGTTGACCACCTCGCTAGCGTGGCCAGGGTGGCCTACGCCAAGGCGCAGGCGGGCAAAATTCTTGTTGTTGCCCAGGGCTTTAATAATATCTTTCAGGCCGTTGTGACCACCGTGGCCACCGCCGATTTTAAGCCGAGCTTTACCCGGTTCGAGATCGAGTTCGTCGTGGGCGACGAGAATAGCTTCGGGGGGGATATTATAAAAGTTGGCCATGGGGCCGACGGCTTTACCACTGAGATTCATGTAGGTTGATGGTCTCAGCAGACGCAAATCTTGCCCGTGGAGATTAATACGCGCTGTTTCGCCGGAAAACTTACTTTCTTTTTTAAAGCTGGCTCCGTGTCGTTCTGCCAGAGCCGTAACGAAATCGGCCCCGGCATTGTGGCGGGTGTGCTCGTATTGAGGGCCGGGGTTACCCAGGCCAACAATGAGCCTCACTTGCGCGTCCAATGTCGGGGCCTGAAAGCAGAGAAACGAGTGAGCCCTTAGGGAGCCTCCGATCAAGTCGGAACTCGCATTCTGCGATTCAAGGCGCTCATCTTCTTCGGTACAAACCTTCGCAATAGCTAGCTATTACGTGCGGCTTGCGTCTCGAATCTAAACACTTTGAATCACAGCCTGCTTCGCTCAGACTTGATCAAAGCCTCCTTAGGCTTCCTCGTCCTCTTCTCCATCTTCAGCTGCTTCGCCTTCTGCGGGGCTTGCAACGTCTTCGTCTTCTTCAATCGCTTTCGACTTAACGACGGCGGCGATGGGTAGATCGTGATCTTCACCGTGGGTCAGCGCAACACTGACGACGCCTTCGGGTAGCTTGATGTCGGAAATGTGCAGGGTCTGGCCGAGTGTGATTTCACTCATATCGACTTCAATGTACTCGGGCAGATCGGCCGGTAGACATTCGATCTCCAGCTCGTTCATGCTGTGAGAAATCTGGCCGCCTTCCACTTTAACACCGTGACACTCTTCTTCATTAATGAAGTGTAGAGGTGCTCGAATGGTGAGCTTCTGTGACAGATCGATTCGGAAAAAATCGACATGCAGAATTTCTGCTTTCGCCGGATGACGCTGTACATCTTTGAGAATCACGTTCTGAGATTTGCCATCCAGGCTCAACTCAATGATGTGCGAATAAAACGCTTCATTGGCCAGTGCGTGGCTCAGTTGATTCGCGGCGAGAGAAATGCTCTCAGGTGTTTTACCCAGACCATAAATGATGGCGGGTATCTGGTTGTCCAAACGACGTAGGCGGCGGCTCGCACCTTTCCCTATATCGTTACGGGCTTTGGCATTGAGGACGAAATCGACCATTTGCCTTTACTCCTATGTTATCCGCTATTGCTGTTGCGACCCAGGTTATAGCGGGTGAGGTTATTTCTCGCGGCAAAATGCGGCGAGAGGTTTATCCGTGCGAGGTTTGGCTAAATTTAGTTAAACATTGCACTGATGGATTCTTCATTGCTCACCCGGCGAATGGCCTCGGCGAGCATGTGGCCCAGTGAGAGCTGGCGGATCTGCTTGCAGGCGCGGGCTTCTTCAGTCAAAGGGATGCTGTTAGTGATCACCAGGCTGTCGAGCTGAGAGCTGGTGATGTTGTCGATCGCCTTGCCGGATAAAACCGGGTGAGTACAGTAGGCAACGACACGTTTCGCGCCTTGCTCTTTCAGTGCCTCAGCGGCTTTGCACAAGGTGCCGGCAGTATCAACAATGTCGTCTACCAGCAAGCAGGTGCGGCCGGCGACGTCACCGATAATATTCATCACCTGAGCCTGATTGGCCTCGGGTCGACGTTTATCGATAATTGCCAGATCGGTGTTCAGTTGTTTTGCGATGGCGCGGGCACGAACCACGCCGCCGATGTCGGGTGATACCACCAGCAGGTCTTCGTACTTTTGTTTTTCAATATCGGCCTGCAATACCGGCGAGCCGTAGACGTTG
>QNFO01000028.1 GCA_003646355.1 Gammaproteobacteria bacterium | reverse complement strand
GTCGTCGAACTCACCGTCGCCCTGCACTACGCCTTTAACACCCCCGATGACAGACTCGTGTGGGATGTGGGCCACCAGACCTATCCCCATAAAATCCTCACTGGCAGACGTGAAGAACTACTCACCATTCGCCATCGCGATGGCCTCGCCGGCTTTCCCAACCGGGAAGAAAGTGAGTACGACCCCTTTGGTGTTGGCCACTCCAGTACCTCTTTAAGCGCTGCTCTGGGCATGGCCATTGGCTCTGCTTTGGATCAAACCGAGCGTCGTTGTGTCGCCGTGATTGGCGATGGCGCCATGACGGCGGGCATGGCCTTCGAGGCCCTCAACCACATTGCCCATGTCGACCTCAATATGCTGGTAGTGCTCAACGACAACAACATGTCGATCTCAAAAAGTGTCGGCGGGCTAGCCACTTACTTTTCCAAACTGTGGTCGAGCAAGCTCTACAACCTGTTTCGCGAAAGCACCAAAACCCTGTTAAAAGCCTTCCCTTCGACCTCCGGTATTATCCGTAAAACGGAAGAACTCTTGAAAGCACTGGTCGCTCCCGGCATCGTTTTTGAAGAGCTTGGCTTTACCTATATTGGCCCCATTGACGGCCACAATATTCCCCTGCTAGTGCACACGCTGGAAAACCTCAAGCAGGTCACCGGGCCGGTGCTGCTCCACGTCGCCACCCAGAAAGGCAAAGGCTTTCTGCCCGCTGAAGCAGATCCTATTACCTATCACGCGCTGAATAAGATCCCCACGCCCAGCGACGAAACACCTGCTCCGCAAAAAAGCCCCACGCCGAAACTGCCAAAATACCAGCAGATTTTCGGTGACTGGCTGTGCGATATGGCAAGCGACCACCCCGAACTGGTCGCCATTACCCCGGCGATGAGTGAAGGCTCGGGCATGGTCGAATTTGCCGAGCGCTTTCCCCAACAATTTCACGATGTCGCCATCGCCGAGCAGCACGCCGTTACCCTTGCCGCCGGTATTGCCTGCGAGGGGAAAAAGCCTGTCGTCGCTATTTATTCGACCTTTTTACAGCGCGCCTACGACCAGTTAATTCACGACGTCGCGCTACAGAACCTTGACGTCTTGTTTGCCATCGACCGCGCCGGCCTGGTCGGTGAAGACGGCGCCACCCATGCCGGCAGCTTTGATATCAGCTTTATGCGCTGTATTCCCAACATGGTAATTATGGCGCCCGCCGATGAAAACGAAGCCCGGCAAATGCTCTACACCGGCTATATGCACCCAGGTCCCGCCGCCGTGCGCTACCCGCGAGGCACCGGGCCGGGCGTCAATATTGAACAGGCAATGACAGCCCTGCCCATTGGCAAAGGCAGGTTGAGTCGCCAGGGCCAGCAAGTTGCCATTCTTAATTTTGGTGCGCTACTGCCGACGGCACTCAGCGTTGGCGAAGAACTCGATACCAGTGTCGCTGACATGCGTTTTATCAAACCTCTCGACACCGAGCTGCTCGACCAACTAGCTGCTGATCACAGACTTATCGTCACCCTGGAAGAAAATGCCATCGCCGGCGGCGCAGGTGCCGGTGTCAGTGAATATTTTGCTCAGCAGGGAATTGTCGTTGCCGTACTGCACCTCGGCTTGCCAGATGTGTTTATCGATCACGCCACACACGATGCACAAATCGTCACAGCGGGCCTTGATGCTGAAACTATTAGCGAACGGATTAAAGAGCGACTGCTGAAAATACAGAGCTAATGGTTTAAAGGAATGCGATGCGAACCAAAGGAAAAATAGCCTCATGGAATCATGACAAAAGCTTTGGGTTTATCACGCCCGATGATGGCGGAAAAAGAATTTTCGTCCATATCACCGCATTCACTAATCGACAGAAAAAGCCTCAAATCAATCAGCCTGTAAGCTACAGCACCTCGACAGATAAACAAGCGAGACCTTGTGCTGTCAAAGTAAGCCGTGGCGGCGAAAAACCAAGGCAAAACTAAAACATCAAAAAGGGCTCAACAGCGACTATCTGTGCCGCTTTATTTCTTATCATCGTTGCTATTTCAACCTTAGCAGCAAAAACTCCTTTCTTAGTTTTACCACTTTACCTCTTAGCAAGCATGCTCACTTTTGTCGTCTATGCGCAGGACAAATCAGCCGCAAAAAGAGGCGCATGGCGAACGCCAGAAAGTACCTTACACTTTTTGGCACTGGCCTGCGGGTGGCCCGGCGCACTCATTGCCCAGGAGACAATACGCCATAAATCTAAAAAACAAGAATTTCGACTGGTTTTTTGCTTAACCGTAATAATAAATATCGGTCTATTTATTTGGCTCCATACGCCAACCGGCGCTGCTGCCTTAAGCGCGTGGTTAAATAAAATATAAGTGCAAAAAAACATTCAAACAGTTTGAGCTATCTCTTTTATGCCCGCTCAATAACTTGCTTGAAAGGCGGCAGAGATGCCAACAACTGACGGCCATAACTTTTACTGACTAGCCGCCGGTCGAGAATCGTCACCCGCCCCCGGTCATTTTCATGGCGTAATAAACGCCCGCAAGCCTGTATCAAACGCAGGGCCGCGTCGGGCAGGGTAATTTCTCGAAAGGCATTAGCGCCTTTGCTTTCCACCCATTCGGCCAGCGCGGCCTGTATGGGGTCATCCGGCACCGCAAAGGGCAGTTTGGCGATAATCACATGCTCGCAATAAGCACCGGGTAAATCCATACCTTCGGCAAAACTAGCCAGGCCAAAAATAACACTGCGTTCGCCCTGGTCAATCGTTGCCCGGTGGCGGCTAACAATTTCAGCAGTGCTCAATTCACCTTGCACGAGCAATTGCCAGGGCAGGTCATCGGCTACCGCATCGGCCAGCTCTTCCATTTGGCGGCGCGAGGAAAATAGCACTAAAACCCCGCCCATAGAGGGCTCCCCATCCTGCTCTACCGATTCTATTTTCCCTTTTGGATAGAGTAAATCCGGTAAATGGTCGATCAAGGCCTGGGTATGAGCGCGAGCATCACCCGCTTCAGCACCGATATCGGGAATCACTAACAAGCCCGCATTGGCGTAATCAAAAGCGCCCGCTACAACCTCACATTGGGTCGATGAGGCCATGCCGCTATCACTTTTAAAACGCTCGAAATCGCCGAGCACGCGCAGGGTGGCCGAGGTCGCAATCGCACCATAGGCGCGCTGCCAGAGTAATTCATTGAGACGCAGCCCGGCGGAAATAGGGCTGACGGAGAGGCGGATATCACCGTTATCTTCATGGCTTAACCAGCGCGCCATCGGCGGCTGACCAGCGGGGTCGGGGTGGGCCATTGCCGACCACAGCTCTGTCGCCGCATTAGCCCGGCCCAGCCATTGCCCTGCTACTTGAAAATACTGTTCAATATCGACCCTTGGCACCGGCTGGTGGGGATTTTCCAGGGCCTCTTCCAGCACACCATGGAGGTTTTCCATACGGCTGCTTAAACGGACAAAAACGGCGGTTAAATCTTCACTGAGTGTACGGCAAGCCTCATCGACAACACCCTCCGGATAACGATAGCGCACCTGACTGTTACCAAAATTTGGCTTGCTGTCATTGCTCGCACTATTCTCAAGTGTGTCCTGAAATAAAGGCGTGGCCTGCTGTAGAAGCTGACGAGCCAGCATCACAATCTCACCAAGCTCGGTGCCGCGATTGATAATATCGGGCATTTCCGCAAAGGGCGTAGCCATCGCCTTTAATGTCTTTTGCATTTGCTCAAGCCATTGGGAGGTCGTCTTTAAGCGACACTGGCTGGCAAAGTGGTTGAGCGCGGTGTCGCCCAGGCGATGCGCTTCGTCAAAAATATAAATCGTATCTTCGGGTGCCGAGAGTATCGCCCCGCCCCCCAGTGCCAGATCAGCCATCACCAAGTCGTGGTTGGCGACAATACAGTCCGCACCTTCGAGGGACTCCCGCGCCTTGAAAAAACAGCACTCTGAAATCAAACGGCAGCGTCGACCGGCACACTGATTGCGATCGACCGTTAAGGCTTGCCAGGTTTGTGCAGGCACTGCCTCGGGCCAGGCATCGCGGTCGCCATCCCAGCTGCCCACCTGCAGGGCTTCATCCATTGCCTGCAGAGTTTCGGCACTTTGCCCGTCGGGCTGAAAGGCCAGTTCGTCTTCAAACAGAAAGAGTCCGGCGTCCTTGGCTTTGGCGGTTTCACTGCACTGCTGCAGACGCAGTGGACAAAGATAGCGGCCTCGCCCCTTCGCCAGGGCCAACTTATAGTCCCAGCCCGTCGCCGCCATCACGTCGGGAATATCCCGGTCTAATAACTGCCCCTGCAGGGCTACGGTGCCGGTGGCAACAACGACCTTTTTACCCGCCGATTTCGCCAGGGATAATACCGAGAGCAAATAGGCTACGGTTTTGCCGGTGCCCGTACCGGCTTCGATGGCGATGACATTATTATCGGACAGCCGGTGGCCTTCCTCGTCGCGCTCAATGGCACCCAGGAAGGAGGCGATATGGCCAATCATCTGTCGCTGGCCCAGGCGTGGACGCAGTGAACGCGCCGCGAGGAAATCCCGGTAAGCGCTTTGGATGGTCGCTTTGTCTTGATCAGATAATGAAATAGGGTTTTATCTCGCGGAGGCTATTAGCGGCGGGGTTACCGGGGTAAACAGTGGGCGCAAATTAAACACTGCTTTGTAAAAACTGCACTACCGGATTGGCATAAGAGGCGAGCAGAGTCTGGCGATGCGCCTCGGGAATAGTCGCCAGCCTTGCATCAAATGCCTGAGTAACAGCCTGCCAATCGGCATCGAGACCGGCTTTCGCCGCCAGCGCTTGCTCCGACAAACCGTGCAAGCGCTCATAGGCAATCCAGTGCGTCGCCTGCAAACGGTAGTTGCCGATAATCTGACGATCAATTTCCGCTGCCATGCTCGCGGCATTATCGAAGGGCTCGCTCAACAAGTCGCCAAAGGTAACGTAGATATGCCCTTTGTTGCCAACGATGCCTTTATAAATACTGGCAAAATCTTCGTGCTCACCCTTTTCATAGCCACCCTCTGTCTGATGGGCGTACAGCTCTTTCGCCTTTGCCCCGTCGCAAGGGTCCCACTCATAAGACAGCGACACCGGCACTACATTCAGACCTTGAATCAGCTCGCCAAAACTCTGGCTTTTATTTTTGCAGAGGGCGAGCATTTTCAATAACGCCGTTTCGGTGCCGTCGAGACCATCTTTGGCACGTCCCTCGCGCTGGGCGATCCAGATCGACTGATGCTCCTCCAGTAAAGAAAAGCGAATATAGGCCGACAGGTGCTTCAGCGCGGCCAACTTCTCGCGACGACCGGCGACAGAACGACGTACGATAAAGCTTTTATTCAATCGCATTAAATCGGAAACGAAAGGCTTAGTGAGTAAGTTATCGCCAATGGCTATACGCACCGAATCCATGCCTTTTTGGTGCAGGGCGAGAATGGTAAAAGCGGGATCCATGGCAATATCGCGATGATTGCTGATAAAGAGATAAGTCTGTTTCGGATCGAGCTTATCGAGTCCTCTAACCGTCAATTGACTACCGTCGTTCTCCATTAGCTTGTGCAGTTGAGCACCGATAATGCCCTGAAAGCTACCGACACTATTAACCTCAGCAAATGCGCGTTTCATGGTGTTGCGAATCAGAGGCCGCAACAGCCAGGGCAGCCAGCGAAACAGGCGTGAAAACTTCATGCTGGCCAGCGTGTCGACAAATTCCCTCTCCCCTAAGAGGCGAGAAAATATCGCTGGGAATTCATCATCACTATAGGGCCGAATGTCATCGAAATGTGCAGCCGTCAACGGTGCTTCAACCTGTGCTTTTTTAACGCTAGACACGGATATTTCTGGCTCCGTCATTTTTGTAAATCTCGTGAGTTATGCCAGTTAACATCTTTAGCGTGCAGGTCGACCAGATGGGCAACGTCGAGCACCAGGGCAAACAATGCCATACGTACCAGAAGGCCGTTATCAGCCTGGCGGAAAATAGCCAGGTTAGGATTATTATCCAGGTCGACATCGAGCTCGTTAGCTTCAGCACGAGAGTCCCTTGGCAGGGGATGCATAATCACCGTATTGGGTTCGCAGTGTTCGGTGTAAATAGCCTGATTCAAGCGAAAGCGACCGCGGTATAAATCGGCCTGGGCGCGATCGCTAAAACGCTCTTCCTGAATACGGGTTGAATAAACGATATCGACACTGGAGATACTCGCCTCCAATTGATCCGTTACCGTAACGTCGTGACCGGCCTGACGTAAACCTTCGACATACTTTTCTGGCATCGCCAACTCAGTCGGAGACACCAGGGTGACCTGAATATTGTTGTACAGCGATAACAACTTGCTCAAAGAATGTACCGTGCGACCATGTTTGAGATCACCCACCATGGCGATGCGCAGGCCATCAACACTACGCCCCTGCCCCTGCAACTCTTTGGCAATGGTGTAAAGATCGAGTAGAGCCTGGCTGGGGTGCTCATTACTGCCGTCACCGCCATTCATCACCGGCACTCGGCTCGCCGCCGCAAACTGGGCTACAGAACCCGCTTCGGGGTGACGCATGCAAATCACATCGCTGAAACCTGACAATACGCGGGCTGTATCCTGCAGGGATTCGCCCTTAATCAGCGAGGAGCTGTCCATGCCGACGGATTCCCGCACATCACCACCGAGCAGGTTAAAAGCCGAGCCAAAACTGATGCGCGTGCGCGTGCTCGCCTCAAAAAACATATTGCCAAGAATGGCCCCCTCCAACACGCGAGTGATTCTTCTGCGCTGGGCGTAAGGCTCCATATTATCGGCGGTACGAAACAACACCTCGATGTCGGCCCGTTCAAACTGCTCAATGGAAAGAATATGTGCACCGGTAAAATTCACGCTATGGCTTGTCCTGTGTAAAGGTTCGCTATTTTGTAACAGGTTTTGTAACGGATCTTGCAATGGATCATTCAGCGCGCCGCTATGCAGTGCGCCGCTATGCTTTTGCTAACTCAACAATTAAGTGTTTCCCCCAGGCCCGCAAGGCCTTAAGTACTTCGGCTTTTTCGGGTGTAAGGTCGGGCGTTTTTTCCAGTGTATCGAGTTCTTCAAAATAGGCCGCCATGCTCAAGTAGCCATCCTCGCCATCGATCAAACGACTTTGCTTTAGCTGCTGCCAGGCCTTGCGCTCGGCACTCGTCAGCGTCTCATTGGCATAGCGCGCTCGATAATTAAAAAGCAGGCCATTATAGCGCTCATCGCGGAACAACAGGGACTCATCACCAAGAGTTTCAACGGGGGTACTGCGGATGTGACTCAACAGGGCTTTGTCATCATTCGGTAAAAAGCCCTGATACAAAGCCTGCTCCGGGTCTTCTATCTCGGGATAATCAGGTGCCGCAAAAACGTCGGCAATTTTGTCGCCGAGATCGGCAGCGCAAAGTGTCTGCCAGTGTCGATAACAGCGATCGAGATCAATACCCAAACGCTGCGCCGCTGGCTGGTCGAGTAACTTTGGCGTGGCGATGACCGGGCAACGGTTGAGGTGAATACCTTTTAGCGCCATGCGCTCCACACCCTCGGGCAGATCGGCAGTGGCGGTAAAAAGGCGCTCGCGAATCTGCTCGGCATTGAATGTTAGCAGTGGCTCGGGATCGGCCATCAGGTTCACTGCAATCACCGCATTTTTATTGCTGGGGTGTTGAGCCAGGGGCATCATCATTGCCGAATAGCCATTTTCACGGGGCAGGCGAGACGATACGTGAAAGAAGGGTTTGCGCGATGCCATATCCACCAGGCCTGCCGCCTTATGTTTAAGGCGATGGCTGTAAACGTAGTCGTAGAGGCGTGGTTGTTTTTCTTTTACCAGTCGAGCCATCGCAATGGTCGCCGTGACATCTGACAGCGCGTCGTGCGCGGCGGCATGTTCAATATTGTTGGCGGCGGTCAATTCTTCAAGACGAAAGCTGGGCGCGCCATCGGGCTTATTGGGCCAAACAATACCTTCGGGGCGCAGGGCGCGAGTCAGGCGCAGCATATCGATAATGTCCCAGCGGGAATTACCCTGTTTCCACTCTCGTTCATAGGGGTCGTAAAAGTTGCGATATAAAGCAAAGCGGGTGACTTCATCGTCGAAACGCAGGCTATTGTAGCCAACACCGCAAGTACCGGGCTGAGACAATTCACGATGAATCGCGGCGATAAACTGCGGTTCAGGCACACCTTCAGCACAGGCTTTTTGCGGCGTAATGCCCGTAATTAAGCAAGCCTGGGGATGGGGCAGGCAATCATTGGCAAGCTGGCAATACTGCACCAGCGGCCCACCGATAATATTGAGGTCTTCGTCAGTACGCAGCCCAGCAAATTGCACTGGCCGGTCCCGCGCAGGGTCAACGCCTGTGGTTTCGTAGTCGTGCCAATAGAGTGTTGGTTTCATTCTTCCAGGGGCCTTATCGCCAATTTTGTTATTACTAAAAAGCCCAATGGGCCAGGCTCATGAACACCCGCTGAGGGAAAGTACATTAGCATAGCTACAAACTACATATGAAAAATGACGGGCAAAAAAATAGCGCCCTGAGGCGCTATTTTTAATAAGCGAACACGATTAGTCGCCAAACACTTCCGAATAGGAAAGCTCACCAATAACACGACGGTTACGTGCCCGCCCTTCTTTGGTGTTGTTGTCAGCAATAGGTCGTGCTTCGCCGTAACCCACTGTTGAAACACGCTCGGGGTCAAGGCCATACATTTCAGCCAGTTTAGCTTCAACTGCAATCACACGACGCTCTGAAAGGCTCTGGTTATATTCGTCAGCACCAACAGAATCCGTATGACCCTCTAGCACCAAGTCGATATCTTCATGAGCTTTCATTGCATTAGCAATGGCTTCGAGCTCGTCACCGTAAATTGCGCGAACAACAGCCTTGTCAAATTCAAATTCAACATTCAGGCGCACGGTAATGGTGCGAACTTCAGGCTCCTCTACGGGTGGTGGAGGCGGCGGTGCGATAGGCTCGGGCGCCGGCTCAACTACAGCCACAGGTTTGGGAGGATTGAAGTAGTAGTTCAAGGCAAAGTTTAATGCCAGGTCGTCAACACCGTCCTGAGAATCACTGACTTTATGAAGCGCTCGTATATCGGAGCGAAATTCCCAATGCGTGTCGATCATTTTCGACAAGCCCATACCCAGAGAGACTTGCTCAGTGTATTCCTGATTCACTTCACTGTAGGTAAAGTCAGTATCGCTTAAGTCATAGTATGAATAACCCGCGACAATGAAGGGTCTCCAGCCTT
>QNFO01000027.1 GCA_003646355.1 Gammaproteobacteria bacterium | reverse complement strand
TGTGATGGCTGAGTAAAGCCTGGGGTACATTCGCCTGAGTGAAGAAGGGCGTAGAACGCTGGATTTTCCAGTCTGATGGTATTTGTTGGTGCATGAGGGCCTCTTTCGATAGCGGGTTTTAAATGCCAGTCGATAGTTGAAAAGTACGATCTGGCAATAGACTCTATCGAACGGAGAGTATTCTGGCAAAGGTGTATGTGCCAGCTTTTTGAAATACCGCTCTAATTAAATTGATTTTGTTGCGCTGACAATACTGACTCCCGACTAAAGTAGGGTGGCCAAACCCGGTTGCGCCCCCGTCGTTTCGCCTCATAAAGATTAGCATCAGCCTGGCGTATCCAGTCGTCAATACTCTGCTCCGTTGAGTAGTCGGCAACGCCGATACTGATGGTGATGACTTGTCCCGTGATAATGTCCGCTTGCTCGACCGCAATACGCAGGCTATCGGCAAAGGCAATGGCTTCCCCAGGCTCGATATTATGGGCCAGTACAACAAACTCTTCACCACCGGTTCTATAAACCTTATCCAGTTTACGTTTGCGCAGTGTTAGGCTTGCCACGATGTTCTTGAGGGCTTCGTCACCGGCTTTGTGGCCCAGGGTATCGTTAATCTGTTTAAAGTGATCGATGTCGATTGCAACCAGGCTAGCGGTGCCTATTCCGCGGCGGCAGCTTTCGGCGGCGTCACCAAGAGTACTCAAAAAGGAACGGCGGTTGAAGGCTCCTGTCAATGGGTCGGTTAACGTTAGCAAGGTCTGCTGGGCTTGAGCCTTGTCGAGTAAACGAACCACAATATCGCCAAATATACAGACCATAATATAGGTCGCCCCAAAGCGAGCGGCGATGCCCGTATCCGTGGTAAAAAACACAGCCGGTACGAAGACAAGAATACTTAGTGCGAGCATTATTCTCGCCTGCCGGTGTTTGGCGATGGACAATATGATGAAAGCAAAAGGGTAGTACCAATAGATGATACTTGGCCCCTGTAATAGTAGTCCACCTGCCAGGACCGTTAAAATAAGTGCAAAGAAATAAGGGAATGGGATCATCTCCACCCTATGGCGAAAGATAGACATCGAATTGATAGATGATAGAAAAACGATGGTAAAGGTGAAGGCGGCCATCATAAACCGGTTTTGAAAAAGGTGATTTATGACGTAGGGGGATAATACTAGAAGAGTTGCAAAGCCAAAATACATCTCAAAATTGAGGCGGAAATTGGCAATTAAATCATCGTTATCAGGTGTCGGGGTTAGGGCTGTGGATATTGAAAATGGCCGCATTTATCTTCATCCTTGTTTGTGTATCCAGGGTAAAAATCATTTATATACCCGTCCAAACCATGATCAGTAGGCTCTTATTGCGGATTGGCCGTACCAATTCACCGCGTCTATTATTTTCACCGCCCTGTTCCTACCTTTTGGTGACACTTACCCTACGATATCGACACAGTGGCGTTATCTCCTGAGTGTATACCAGCCAACAATAAGAATGAAATGCCCCGTTTAGATCTTTTTACAGCAGGGGGCGACTAGGCCTCAGTTTCTTTTGTCAGTGCCTGCTCGATAAAATCGAAATCCCTGGAACGTTTGATGTTTTCGAACAAGGTGCCGGCCTGTGGGTAGCTGCGCATTAAATAAAACAACCATTGTTTAATACGGTTACCCATGTGTTTGGGTGGGTAATAGGCTTGTGTCAGGCGCAATAATTTTAAGGCTAATGCTGCAATCTGCGGCCAGGTCATATATTGATAGTCCTCACCCCGCTGATAGGCCTTGATAGCTAGGCCCAAATCGGGTCGAGCCAGCAGCCCGCGTCCGAGCATGACGCTGTCGCAGCCCGACTGTTCACGGCAGGCGATATAGTCTTCAAGCGTCCAAATCTCACCGTTGGCAATCACCGGTATATCGAGCTGGCGCTGTATTTCTTTAATATAGCCCCAGTAAGCTGGGGGCTGATAACCATCGGCCTTGGAGCGAGCGTGAACAATCAGCTCATCAGCGCCAGCCTCGGCAATAGCAATGGCATTGCGCAGATAGCTGCTGCGGTCTTCATAACCGAGGCGAATTTTAGCGGTGACCAGCGTTATCGGTGGCACATGCTCCCGCGTGGTTTTAACGATCTCGTGAAGAAGGGCGGTTTCATTGAGCAGGCGGGCACCACCGTAACTGCGATTAACCGTTTTGGAGGGGCAGCCAAAGTTTAAATCAATAGCAGTGGCACCCAACTCGGCCGCTTTTTGCGCATTCAGCGCGATGAGTTCAGGGTCACTACCAAGCAGTTGAAGTCGTGTGGTTTGAGTGGAGCCGTATTCCGAACCCTTTGTGGCTATCCGCTCAGCGAGTGGCGTTAGCTCGGGGCAGGTGCTGAGAAAAATATGATTCGGCAACACCGTTTTACTGACGCGAATAAATTCGGTGACGCACAGGTCTATGCCGCCCAGTTGATCGAGCAGGTAACGCATATGATGGTCGATGACGCCCTCCATTGGCGCGAGATATATTTGCATGTGGCGCTGGCGTCGAGTCAAAAAAGAGGTGCGATTTTACCTTAGGCTGGCTCTAGCAACGAAGCTGTTTTTACGTGCTTGATTGCAGCATAGGCGCATCCAGAAGATGCGGGGCCGATTGGCCTTGTTGACGACAAGTGTTTAGGCGCTGTTCGTGCTTATACGCGAGCTGTATAATCGCCGCCATTTTGCCAGTATCTGAAGTGTCGCCTTGTCCAGTACAAGGCTGGCACCGTTAAAGATTCATTTCAGCCTCTATTTTAAGTGAGAACACCTCCATGGCCGATGCCAAATTTATCAATGAAGTGAATAAGCGCAGAACCTTCGCCATCATTTCTCACCCGGATGCGGGTAAGACCACGATGACGGAAAAGATGCTGCTGTTTGGTAATGCTATTCAGGTTGCCGGTACGGTGAAGGGTAGAAAGAGTGATCGCCACGCCACCTCCGACTGGATGGCGATGGAGAAGGAGAGGGGCATCTCGGTGACCTCTTCGGTGATGCAGTTTCCCTACAAGGGCTGCACGGTGAACTTGCTCGACACCCCGGGCCACGGCGACTTCTCTGAAGATACCTATCGCACCTTAACGGCGGTAGATTCGGTGCTGATGATGATCGATGGCGCCAAGGGCGTGGAGGATCGCACCATCAAATTGATGGATGTCTGCCGTCTGCGCGATACGCCCATTTTGACCTTTATCAACAAAATGGATCGTGAAGTCCGCGAGCCCATCGACGTGCTAGACGAGGTCGAAACGGTACTGAAAATTAAGGCCGCACCCATCAATTGGCCCCTGGGCATGGGCAAGGCTTTTAAAGGGGTTTACGACCTCTATCAGGACACGATTCACGTCTACCAACAGGGTCAGGGCAGCCATATACCCGACGATGTAAAGATTGACGGGCTTGACTCTGATGCCGCTCGGGAACTACTCGGTTTTGAGTACGACAATATTCGTGATGAAATCGAGCTGGTTCGTGGCGCAACTAATATCTTCGACCTGGAAGCCTATCTTGCTGGCACCATCACCCCGGTGTTTTTCGGCACGGCCTTGGGCAACTTTGGCGTGCGCGAGATGCTTAACCACTTCGTGCAATGGGCGCCAGCGCCGATAGGTCGAGATACCATCGACCGTCACGTCGAGCCAGAAGAGGAGCCCTTGACGGGCTTTATTTTCAAGATTCAGGCGAATATGGACCCTCGCCACCGAGACCGTATCGCCTTTATGCGCATCTGTTCAGGCAAGTATCGCCAGGGCATGAAGATGCGCCATGTGCGCATTAACAAAGATGTCAAAATTGCCGATGCGGTGAGTTTTTTAGCCGGTGAGCGCAGCAGTGTTTCAGAGGCCATTGCCGGCGATATTATCGGCCTACACAACCACGGCACCATACAAATTGGTGATACCTTCACTGAAGGGGAGGTCTTAAAATTTACCGGCATCCCTCACTTTGCACCCGAATTATTTCGCTCGATAAGATTGAAAGATCCCTTGAGAATGAAGCAGTTACATAAGGGTTTGAGACAGCTTTCTGAAGAGGGCTCGACACAGGTTTTCTATCCTAAGCAGAACAATAATATTGTTGTCGGTGCCGTGGGCCAATTGCAATATGAAGTGGTCGCCTATCGCCTAAAAGACGAATACGGCGTCGAGGCCATTTACGAGCCGGTCAATGTTTACACCGCGCGCTGGGTTGATAGCGATGACGAAAAAGCCCTGGATGCCTTTAAACGTAAAGCGGCGGACAACCTGGCCATTGATGGCGGCGGGCACCTGACTTATCTGGCGCCGACACGGGTTAATCTGAGCCTGGCCATTGAGCGCTATCCGGAAATCGAATTCTTTTCAACCCGCGAACATTAAACGCTGGTTCCCCTTTAGGCTGCCTATGGCCCTGGCTTTACGCAGCCGAGTTTGATTTCCCGCAATTGCTTTTCTAGTCAATGGCTTCGATAATCGCCTCACCATTACCACCCGCTGGTAGTGGTTAATAACGATAACAACAAAGCGAAGCCTGAGTGAGAGAATTCCTATGAAAAGAGAGACACGTATCGACATGGTTGAGCGCGCCTTTGAGCTGCTCGATAACAAAGATACAACGCGGGTCGACGATATTTATTTAAGCCCGGTTGCCTCTTATACCTGCAAAGACTGGCTGGCCCTGGAAGAAGACATTCTGTTTAAGAATTACCCGCTGCTCGCTGCCTTCTCCTGTGATTTGCCCAAGGCCGGCGATTTTATTACCAATGATGACGCTGGTGTACCACTACTGATAGTCAGGGACAAAGAGGGCGGTATCAACGCTTTCTATAATACCTGTCGACACCGCGGGGCCAAACTGGCGAACGGTTGCGGTCGTGCTCAAACGGGGCTGACCTGCCCCTACCATGCCTGGACTTATGATTTCACCGGCGACCTTAAAGTCTTGCCCGATCAGGTGAGTTTCCCTGGTGTTGATAAAGCCGAGCATGGCTTGGTGAAACTGCCGGTAATAGAAAAATACGGCATGATCTGGGTTTGCCCAACGGCGGGTAAGGACTTCGATATTGACATCCAACTTGGCGGACTTGATAAGGGCCTTATTGAAGATTTACAAAGCTATCAGTTTGAAGATTATCACCCCTACGCCCAGCGTCGACTGCACTGCAAAATGAACTGGAAGTTAATGCTCGATACTTTTCTCGAGCCCTATCACTTTGCGCCACTGCACCCGACCACGGTTGGCCCCTTGCTGTATCACAACCTCTGCTTACTCGACACCTATGGGCAAAACTTGCGTGAGGCGGTGATTCGTAAATCCATTGAAAAACTCCGCGATCAACCTAAAGAAAGCTGGGACATCGTGCCCGATTCAGCACTGGTTTATTTACTCTTCCCCAACGCGGGTCTGGTAATGCAGCGCGACCATGTCGAGCTATGGCGCTCTTATCCCATTCCCGGCAAGCCCAACGAATGTATTGTGCAAATGGACTATTACATCCCGGAGCCTGCTGAAACCCAGTCGGCGAAAGACCACTGGGAGCGCAATATGGATTTGGCTGTACGCACCGTGCTGGAGGAAGATATTCCCGGTGTCGAGGGTATTCAAATCGGCTTGAGTAGTGGCGCCATTAGCCACAGTACTTTTGGCCGTAACGAGCCGGCGCTGATTCATTTTCAGAGAGAAGTTGCTAAAGCTATTGGCCGTGCGTGAGCGATCGCCCTGGTTGCACCTACTGTTCAAACTCATGGGGAATAAAGCTTCCCCATGTTATAGGATTGGACTGTTACATCGAATTTTAAGATCAAGTGGCGAAAGGAGAATTCTCCCTCTATGCTAATGTTAGTTTCATAAAATCAATTAAAAATCAGTGACTTTCGTCATAAGTTTTTGTTATGGTCTTTTTGCACTGCTGATACTTTGGCAATAATAAATAAAATTTGCATTACCATTAACAGGATGTATCCGGCTATTTTTTATCGTTTGTCCAGGGATTTGGTCTATGAGAAAAGTTGCTTTATTGGCTCAGGGGAATGTCGATGAATTCGTCATTAACCAGATGTTGGTTCTGCTTTCTCAATGGAAAGTAGAGTGCTATAGCGAATGGAGCGATATTCAAGAAGACCTTTCAGAGTATTTATTGGGTATGTTTCTTATTCCACATGAAATTATTCACAGTCAATCTTTACTCGACGAATTTGAGTCACAGTTATGTAGGGCCGGTGAAATTGACTGGATAGCCGTCGTCTCTGCTGAACAGCTTGAGTCTCCAGCTCTTAAAGAGCTTTTGAGTCGCTATGCCGTTGATTATATAAGCCAACCTATAACGGTTGCCAAAGAAAAGCTTGACGCAGTATTTGGGCATTTGTATGGAATGGCTGAATTACGTAGGCGTAATTATCAATGCGATAACGAGACTTGCGACAAGATCGTTGGCAATAGCCCTTCTATGAAGAAAATATATAAACTTATTCCCAAGTTCGCGGCCACCAATGCGCCGGTTTTGATAAGTGGTGAAAGTGGAACCGGCAAAGAGCTAATTGCCCAAACCTTGCACCAGCAGTCCGCACGTAGCCATGAGCCCTTTGTTGTAATTAATTGCGGCGCTATTCCTGAAAACCTTGTTGAATCCGAACTTTTTGGCCATGTAAAAGGCGCCTTTACCGGTGCAGATAGAAATAAAGTTGGCAAAATTGAATTAGCCCACCAGGGGACATTGTTTCTTGATGAGATTGGAGATTTACCCTTAAATCAACAGGTTAAATTTTTGAGGTTTCTTCAGGAAGGCACAATCAATCCGGTAGGTCTTGCCGAAACCCGACATGTCGATGTGAGGGTAATTGCGGCAAGTCATATCGGATTAGAAGAGGCCCTTGGAAAAGGGGCATTCCGTGCAGATTTGTTTTATCGCTTAAATGTTTTACAAATACACGCTCCTGCTTTAGTTGACCGCGTTGGGGATATTGAAATCTTGGCACGACATTTCTTGAAGCAATATAGAAATGAGGGTTTAGGTGTTGTAAAAGGTTTTTCCAAGGATGCAATAGATGCCTTGAAATCCCATACATGGCCAGGAAATATCAGAGAATTGATGAATAGAATAAGAAAAGCGGCCGTTTTATGTGAGACCAATCTTATTTTAGCCAGTGACCTTGACCTATTAGTCACCAACGCTAATAAGCATGCCGTAGTCAATAATCTTGCTCAGGCTAGAAACCTGGCTGAAAAAGTGACGGTAATTGATACCTTTGTTGCTAATAACCAGAATGTTTCAAAAACTGCCAAGCAACTTGGTGTTTCACGAATGACACTCTATCGTTTGCTCGATAAGCATGACATTACTTCAATCGACTCTCTGCACTCTTTAGCGTAAGTTTTTATTTTTTTCAGCCATTCTGTTGCCAGTCTAGATAGTGGATGTTGAGGTGTA
This sequence comes from Gammaproteobacteria bacterium, assembly GCA_003646355.1. Next base: position 2,056 of record QNFO01000027.1, on the reverse strand, counting down.
AACTCAGTTTTATTTAGTCCATATTGTTCCCCTATTTGTCCAATAAATTTACACCAATCCGCGTCGCATGTTCACCGCCTTCTAATATTACTGTCACTTTTTTGTTACACGTGTAAAGAAATTCCGGGGAGGAATTTATCTCCTAACATACTGTTATGCATAATAAAAAAACTTTATATATTTCCCTGTGTCTCAAATCTGAGACACTTCTTTTAAAGAATAAAAATCAAAAAAACCATGTCAGTATAAAAATCTATGTAAATCATGGGGTTGCATATTTGGCCCTGTATTTGCATTGTCTATATTAGCGTTGAGCGAGATTTACGATTTTAAAGCGCTAAACACTGTTGGTGAAATTCAAAATATATTGGATAGCCTTAATGTTTTTAGTTGAGGTGTAAAGGGGGAGAGGGTCAATGAAATATTGCCAGAATGGATTCTGCTTGCTTCGAACTGGCCTTTTTTTAGTATCGCATCAAGTAACAACGGCACCTGAATCGACCCTCCTTAAGAAACTCTATTCTATAGCCACTGTGAACGTGAGTTCAAAACTGGCGACTCTACAACGCTTTAAGCGTACGGCTTTTAAGATAGCTACTATATTTCTTGTCACTTCACTCAATACCGGGTTTGCCGATCCACTAAGAGTCCCCACTGCGCGGCAAGCAATCACTATTTCTAAGAGCAGTATTGAGCGCGTATTTGAAAATGTGGCTGGAATGACCCGCGTCAATGTGACTGCCGGCACAGGTAATATCCAGCAAAATTCAAGCGCGATTGCCATCATCTCCGACAACAAAAATAACGCTGTTGCCAAAATTAAAAGTACACAACTAACAAATAATTTTGCGGATAAAAGCCGGCAGATAATGTCGGCTGAAATTGGCCAAGGTGCATTTAATGGTACACGAGGCCTGGCCTCTATTAACCAATCAGCTGGCGTTGACAACACTCAACTCAACGCAATGGCAATTGCTGTAGGTGGGGCCAGGCCCTTTGCCATTGTCGAAATGAATGAATCACAGTTACTTGGTGAAACTCAGGTTGCGGGCTTTCGCGTGTCTAGTCCAGCAGGTGATTTAACGCAAGATAGTGCTGTCACCGTGTTATCAACGGCTGCCTTTCAGGGAGCTCAAGGGGTGATTCATCTTAATCAGGCCGCAGGTAGGGGAAACCTGACGAGCAATAGTTTTACGATGTCGGTGAGCAAATAATTGTTTCACTGCCAGTGTAAAAAACTGCACAAACAATAAAGGAGCGTGCATATTATGAAATTTACAAAGTTACCACTTAGTATTGCAATTGCTACGGCAATGGGAGTTAGTGCTGCTTATGCTGAAGATGGCATGCCAGCAACTGACGATAACGTGTCTATTAACAAGAGCATCAACGTTTCGCAAAACACATCAATCAATGGTGAGATTCTCTCACTAGGCCTGATCATGGTGGACTCATCAGCTATGGCCGTGTCTGACTTAGTTCAGGACAGTAATCACAACCAGGTCACTAATGGCCCTGATTCAACAAATAGTGCTTTAGTCGATGGCAATGCACTGGACAGTGCAAGTGGTAACATTGGCCTTAACGTCGCGGCTGGTGATAACAATATTCAGCAGAACTCGACTTCTATTGCGACAGCAGAGTCTGAAGGTATTACCGCGACTTTTCATGCGGAAGTAAATGAAGGCGCGGCGACGGGCTGGGATAAAGCATCGTCCTCCAGCTCATCAGAAAGTGCATCGGGTTCCTCTGCTTCCTCCGCGTCTGAAAATGAGGCTGCAGGTTCTTCATACAATGATTCTGCCAGTGCCTCTGGTTCGAGTTCCTGGGATGATTCTAGTAGTGCATCCTTCAGTGGTTCTGCCAGTGCTTCAAAAAGTACCGCAGGCTCATCATCAATGGATGACTCCGGTAGCAGTTCATTTAGTGGGTCCCTGAGTGCGTCGCAAAGTACAGCGGGCGATCGTTCACTGGATGACTCCGCCAGTCACTCTGCTAGCGATTCAGCGAGTGCCTCTGATAGCGCATCCTCAACCACCTCCTTAAGTGAGGCGGG
>QNFO01000026.1 GCA_003646355.1 Gammaproteobacteria bacterium | reverse complement strand
GTTCGATTGATTACTGGGCCTTCAAATTCCAACTCGTGATCGGTGTAACGCAAGCCAGCATAAATACTTAAGCCTTTAACAGAAAGCGGGTGCTCAAGATTAATATCCAGAGCTGACGTGGTAAAACTTAATCTTCTTGGCCCTGTCTCACCTTCCAGCTTGAGTTTTCCCAGCGCATAATTAATTTTCCAATCACCTTTTTGCGCAAAGCCGGCAATACCTGCTGCGCTGTCCATGGCGTTATTGACGTCATCAAAATCGAGGTCTAATTTAGTCACGCTGGGGCCAAGCTGGGTATTAATACCAACATCACCTTCCACATTGAGGGCAAAAAAACTAGTACCGATACCGAAATTCCAATTATCGGATTCACTACCCGTCTCTGCTAAAGCGGCCCAAGATGTAGACAGTAACGTTAAAAAAACACCTGTTCGTTTTAAACCCAATAGCTTCTTAGACATGTAATCCTTTCCTCAATTAAAGTCGATTTAATTTTTTCGAGCCGCTTTCAAAAATACAAACTACCGTAGGTTACGCTCACCATCAAGCTTATATTAACGATATCTCATATATCCTTCAAAGCGAGTGCTTTTTTATACAGCGCATTGCGCTGAGCACCACAAATTTTTGCCGCCAGTGTTGCGGCCTGCTTGACGGGCAAGTCGACCAGTAACAGCTTGAGCACCCGCTCTTCCTCCTGTTCCTGGGCACTTTGCATTTCGCCGTCAAAACCACGCACTACCAACACCATCTCGCCTTTTTGCTGGTTTAAATCATTTTTTATTTGCGCGAGTAATTCGCTCAAATTGCCGTTGAGCACCGTCTCGTAGGTCTTGGTTATTTCGCGAGCTAGCGTGACTTCACGCTCGGCACCAAAAGCCTCGATAAGGTCTTCAACCGTGGCGACAATGCGGTGGGGGGCTTCATAAAAAATCAGGGTGCGGGTTTCGTTTGCCAGCAAGGCCAGTGCCTTGCAACGCTGACTTTGTTTAGCGGGCAAAAAGCCCTCAAAGCAAAAGCGATCGCTAGGCAGACCCGCCGCACTTAAAGCCGTAATGGCTGCACAGGCACCGGGCAGTGGCACGACTTTGTAGGCTTTCAAGCGCGCACTGCGCACCAGACGGTAGCCGGGGTCTGAAACCAGCGGGGTGCCAGCATCAGAAATCAGCGCCACGTCTTTGCCCTCGTCGAGAGCGGCAAAAATGCGTTCGCCCTGGGCTTCGCTACCGTGGTCGTGATAAGCCACCAAGGGCGTGGTGATCTGGAAGTGGCTCATCAAACGACCGCTGTGGCGGGTATCTTCGGCGGCAATTAAATCCACAGCCTGCAATACCTCCAGGGCGCGGGCACTGATATCGCCCATATTGCCAATCGGTGTTGCCACTACAAAAAGTGTTCCCGCCATAAGCTCATCTCAGCTGTGAATATTGCACAAGGATACAGCAGCATCACGCTAAAAACTCCTGTACGAAACCGCCCGACAAAACGTGAGACAAGCTTGCCATTAGTCTTTGTCATGGACCCTGATTACTTTTTTATTTTTTTACACTACACTCAAATACGCAGTTCAATACAAAGTAACAATAACAAAGGGTCAAAAATGAAAACATCAGACACAGCGCTTTCAAAACGACAGTTTTTAGGTCTGCTCGCCACAGCATCGGCAATCAGCCTCAGCCCTAAACTATTTGCCGGTAACGCCCACGCTCAACACGGCTCCAGCTATTCAAAAGAACTGGTCGCAGCGGCTGAGGAATGCGTCAGTACTGGCCAGGCCTGTAAGTCACATATTTACCAGAGCCTTAAGTCTGATGACCTCACCCTCACCGAGTGTTTATTGCAGGTGAGAAATACCATCGCTACCTGTAACACGCTGGTCGAAGTGCTCACCAACGGCTCGGCTCACGATAAAGCCATGGCCAAGGTGTGCGCCGATATCTGCGCTGACTGTCGCGATGAATGTAACAAGCACGCCGCCAAGCACCCAATTTGTAAAACCATGGCCCAGAGCTGTGATGCCACCGTTAAGGCTTGTCTGACATATATTGGCTAAAGAGCCAATGAATACCCATAAAAAAACGGCAATACCTTAAAAGTATTGCCGTTTTTTTATGAGCTAAACTATCTTACGGCAAGCCGCTCAAAGCCAGGTTTATGAAACATCTAAACCCTGCAGACCACCCTCTTCGCGCCAGTTTTTAAGAATCTCGAAAAACTCTATCGGCCCACCACCGTACTGATTGGTGAGGAAGTTGTGGGCATTAACACCGCCCTTGCCCTCGTTATTGTAGTAGCCGGGGGTACAGGTGTTGAAAAACTCCTCGTTATTGTGAGCCTTACTGCGGATGGTCGCACACCAGTCATCCTGACGTTGTTGGCTGACTTCAAGCACACCCAGATCCCGCTCTTTGCTCTGGCCAATCACATAGGCGATGTGCTCTGCCTGCTCGTTCAGCGTGTGAGGCAAACTCACGGTCAAACCGGTCTGAAACAAGCCCATAAAGAAGCAGTTGGGGAAGCCGTGGCTAAACATGCCGTGCATGGTCGCCGGACCATTGGCCCATTTTTCGCTCAGCTTACTGCCGTCGCGACCATTGATTTCAAAACCCGAGGCGGAGGTAAATCCTTCGCCAGTTTCAAAACCGGTGGCAACAATCAGGCAGTCGAGTTCATATTCAACGCCAGCAATGACCACGCCCTTTTCGGTGATGACTTCCACGCCTTTACCGTCGGTATCGACCAGAGTGACACTGGGGCGGTTAAACGTTTTCAAATAGTCGTCGTGAAAACAGGGTCGCTTACAGAAGGGGCGATAATAGGCTTTCAGATTTTCGGCCGTGTCTTTGTCGACCACAATTGCGTCAACGCGGGCGCGCACTTCTTCCATCTTCTGGAAGTGGGCAATTTCCTTGATGGCATCTTTCTCTTCCGCCGACATGTTCTTCTGTTCTTCAGACTTGCCCTCTGCACCCACCAGCCCACGGAACAGGTCAGTCCAGCCATCGTTGACCAGATCTTGCTCCTGATAGCCACCGTTGGTGATGATGTTGAAGTTTTCCATGCGCCGCGCCTGCCAGCCCGGTTTTAATGAGTCGACCCAGCGGGGGTTCGTGGGGTGATTACCACGCACGTCAATCGCCGACGGTGTGCGCTGGAAAACGAAGAGTTCTTTCGAATCCGCACCCAGGTGTGGAATACACTGCAGGGCCGTGGGGCCAGTACCGATAATGCCCACGCGCTTGTCGTTCAAACCGGTCAAATTACCCAGGGTGTCGCCCTTGGTGTAATCGAAATCCCAACGACTGGTGTGAAAGACATGGCCCTTAAAATCGGTGATGCCGGCAATTTTAGGTAGTTTTGGTTTCGCTAAAATACCGGTGGCCAGGGAGATAAAGCGCGCCTTGAGAACATCGCCGCGATCTGTTTTAACCACCCAGCGTTGAATGCTCTCGTCCCAGCTCATATCGGTAACGCCGGTCTCGAGTAGAGCGCCGTCGTAGAGATTGTATTCTTTGGCGATGGCCAGGCTGTGCTCGAGAATTTCGGGGCCGAAGGCGTATTTTTCTTTCGGCATATAGCCGAGCTTTTCCAATAGCGGCAGATAGAGATAGGACTCAACATCACACTGGGCACCGGGATAGCGGTTCCAGTACCAGGTACCGCCAAAGTCGCCACCCTTTTCAATAATACAGATGTCTTTTACCCCGGCTTCGCGCAAGTGAGCGCCACCGAGTAGACCACCAAAGCCGCCGCCGACGATCAATACGTCTACATCGCGCTGCACGGCGTCGCGCTCCAGGCCCTGCTTAACAAAAGGGTCATTGACAAAAACGTCGAGGCTGCCGGTCATTTCTTGATACTGGCCTCGGCCCTCGGGACGGATACGCTTATCACGCTCAAAGGCATATTTGGCGCGTAGCTCATCGGGGTCAAAACCAAGTTTTCCCGAGGCCAGTTTTTCGGCAACGGGACTTGAGGCGGGAAAGTCTGAAAATTTTCGCTGCTCGGCAAGTACACAACCGGCTGCTGTTTTCGTTGTACTCATGATAATTACCTTTCTGTCAAAAACTTAAAATTATTATTTAGCTTTTAATTTTCTAGAATCAGGTCGTTAACGATCAGGCATTCAGTAAATACGGAATCGAAGACTCATTTATAAGTGCCGATGGCATTCGTGTCTATGGCAAAACAAGACATAAAAAGGCGGGGATGGATTATTGTCGATGTACTGACAGTTTAGCTTCCAACTTTTTGAAGGCGTATAAGAAAGAAGGCTGGCATCCATTGCCGATATTATCATTGCCGGTGTGTGCCACAGCCTGATAAAACCTAATTATTATTTTTATAAACGCATTATTGTCGGCTTAAAGCCTAAAATAATGCCAGCTTTTCACCCCTGAAATCACACGACTATTGGCGCAATAAGCCCAGGGGTGAATGTAGCTGCTATTGCCAGGCAATAGCGGCTACGCTGACTAAACAAACAGTTTACAAAGGTGTTTTACTTAACTTCAACACCTTGCATATTGCCTTCTTCACGCCACTCTTCGAGGATCTTGAAGAACTGCACAGCACCACCGCCGTACTGACCTGAAATAAAACCATTCTTGTTAGCGCCACCACCTTCGTTGTTGTAGTAACCCGGGGTGCACTGAGCCATCATCTTCTCGGTTTTATCACCGTAGCTGTCACAAATAGCACACCACTCATCTTCCGCTGCCTGAGTCACTTCAACAGTTTCGGCATTTTTTGCTCGCGCCTGCTTGAGGATGAAGGCCATTTGACTGGCCTGCTCATCAAGCATGTGGGTAGCATTGGGTGTAACACCCGTTTGAGTAAAGCCAAGAATGAAGCAGTTGGGGAAGCTGTGCGTCTGCAAGCCGTGGTAAGTCGCCAAACCGGTAGCCCACTTCTCGGCCAATGAAACCTTGTTGCGACCGATCAAGTCGTAACCTGATTGCTTAGTGTAGCTAGAACCCGTTTCAAAGCCAGTGGAGAAAATCAGGCAATCCAGCTCGTATTCCACACCATCGACAATCACACCTTTCTCGGTGATTTCATCGACGCCCTGACCATTGGTGTCAACCAGGGTCACATTGGAACGGTTGTAAGTTTGCAGATATTCGTCGTGGAAACCAGGGCGCTTGCAGAACTGGCGATAGTAAGCCTTAAGCTTTTCTGCAGTCTCGGGATCCTCAACAATACTCGCTGTGCGGTCGCGAATTTCCTGCATTTTCTTGAAATCACCCAGCTCAAAGACTTCGTCTTTTTGCTCGGGAGTCAAATCTTCAACTTCACCGGTAACGATGCCACCGACATTTCGGAAAATATCAGTCCAGCCATCACCAACCATATCGTCATCGGTATAGCTGCCGCCCAGTGTGTTGTTAAAGTTTTCGACGCGCTTTTTATGCCAACCGGGCTTTAACTTCGCTTTCCACTCAGGATTGGTGGGCGCGTTATAACGTGCATCAACCGATGTTGGCGTACGCTGAAATACACACAGTGACTTGGCATCTTCACCGAGGTGAGGAATGCACTGAATGCCAGTAGCGCCGGTGCCAATAATACCCACGCGTTTGTTAGCCAACTTGCTCATGCCACCACCTGGGCCACCACCCGTGTAGTCGTAATCCCAACGGCTGGTGTGGAAGGTATGGCCTTTGAATTTTTCAACACCGGGAATGCCGGGCAACTTGGGGCGTGTCAGTGGGCCATTGGCCATGGCAACGTATTTGGCTTTCATCGCATCGCCGCGATTAGTGTGAATAATCCAGCGCTTGATGTTCTCGTCCCAGTTCATTTCCGTGACTTCAGTCTGGAAGACGGTATCTTTGTACAGGTCATACTTATTGGCGATACTCTTGCTGTGCTCCAGTAATTCAGGGGCGTGGGCATAGCGCTCTGTGGGCACGTAGTCCAGCTCGTCGAGCAGGGGCATATAAACGTAAGCTTCAATATCGCACTGAGCACCGGGGTAGCGGTTCCAGTACCAGGTGCCACCAAAGTCACCGGCTTTATCGATCATGCGAATGCTTTCAACGCCAATTTCACGCAAACGAGCACCCGCCAGCAGGCCGCCGTAGCCACCACCGATAATCGCTACTTCAACTTCGTCAGTCAGCGGCTCACGGGTATAACCGGGGTCGACATAACGGTCGACCATGTACTCTTCCAGATCTCCGGCTGCGGCTTTATATTGACCAAAGCCTTCTTTACGAACGCGCTTATCACGCTCGTGATTGTATTTAGCACGAAGCTTTTCCGGGTCAAAACCCAGCTCAGCGGGATCAGTTGTATAGGGTTTAGCTTCACTCATCGTTCAATCTCCTAGTAGTTTAAGTATCGAGTTAAGTTGTAAATACCTTGTCAATCAGATGGCGAGTTAAGTGTAAAACCACTTAACAACACGCAAAATTATTTTTTTCACCAGCGACTACCGAGACAGCGAAAAGCACCGGATCCTAAGCCTCTCCGGCAAAGTAACAACCTGTGCTGATGTAGCATCGAGGTGTTTCAGGGCATGCCTCCTGGCAACGACAACAGCCAAGTTTACGGCTAGCAAACTGTATAAAACCTGCCGCACCAAGGTGCGGCCAGCCCCGGATAATAAACCCCTGGCCCGAATAAGGCTAATAACTGGTTTTTCTATCGTCTTCTCAACGACCTACAGGGGCGGCGCTGAGTAATGGGCGGCCAGTGCCACACTTGCCCGCTGTTCATCGGCAATGCCTTTCACCACTCGCTCAAGGTGTTCGCCCCGCACCTGCAAATCCCATAGCGCCGGCGTGCCATTGGCAACTTCGTGGTAACGACTAAATAGCTCACCGTCGAAGCCAAACATGGCGACCCCCTTAGCAACCACACGCTGGCCGCTGCTAAAACGGTTCAACGAGGTAAAGCTGGCAACATAGTGAGCATAGCCCCGTTCGGCGTCGCACACCGGCTCGTGCATATCCCAAAGCCAGCGATCGCCATCGCGATACCAGTCATCGACCATCATTTTCTCTATCGCCTCACGACCATGAACAGCGCCATAAATGGCATCGTGGTAAAGGGCATCTGGGGTAAACAAAGCGGCGAAGGCCGGGCCATCGCGTTGTTCTACAGCCTGGGCAAAGCGGGCTACTTTTTTGGCAAAGTTTTGCATTCTTATTATCTCCGCTCAATTGGCTTGTTCAGGGCTTTCCTAAAATGAATGCACCCAGCATAAGCAGAAAACACCTTCATAGCATCCAGCGATTATCTATCTGGAGTATCCCCAACTCGCGCTGTACCATAGCCACTGTTAATTTACCTGCACAGAGTCTATTCACAGGGGCTAAGCCCCTCGCCACTAAATATAGAGTCAACAATGCTCCCCAGTTTTCGCCTGCAAGCTATTTTATTGCTGATCACTCTGCTGATTTCGGCCTGTGCCGATGTGCCAACAACGCCGCCCCCACCCGTACCAACTGAGCAAGAGCGTCTGCTACAACAGGCTAATGCGAATATCAGCCAAGCCCAAAACAGTGTCTCACCACTGCGCGAAGCATTATTGATTGAAGCCGCAAAGCTCTATACCCGACTCAACAACAAGCCCGCCGTCAAAGATGTGCTTGAAAAAATCGAGTCCAGCCAGCTATCCGGACAGCAACTGCTTGATTACTCCGTCCTCTACAGTGATGTGCTGCTCGAACAGGGCGAGTATTTCGCGGCCCGAGATCTACTCACCAACCCCGAGCTGGAAGCCCTGTTCAACGACATCCCTCTCGAACAAAAAACAGCCTGGCGCAGTAAGCGTGCCGATTTATTTTCCCTGCTCGGTGAAGATGAAAGCGCCACCCACGAGTACATCGCCCTCTCTCACCTTCAAGCCCAGCCCGCTGACATTATCGAGACCCATGAAAAAATCTGGCAACTGCTGATCGACACCCCCGACACAACACTGGGCACACTCGAAACAGCCGCCGCCAACCGTACATTGAAGGGCTGGTACAACCTCGCGCTACTGGGTCGCCAGTACCAGGGCGACCTGCGCCGTTGGGCCGAGCAATTAAAGCTGTGGCATAGTCGCTGGCCCGGTCATCCGGCGGCTCTCTTTCCACCCTCCAGCCAGAGTCAAATTGAAGCCGTCGCCAATGCCATACCTGGCCAACTGGCTCTGCTACTGCCTTTAAGTGGCAAATATGCCCGCGCCGGAAAAACTATCCTCGAAGGTTTCCTCAGCGCCTATTACGACATTCTTGAAAGCGAAGGCATCACCGCACCGCTGCATATTTACGATACCAACAGCACCGACATTAGCGGCCTTTATCAGCAGGCCGTCGCTGGCGGTGCCGAAATTATTATCGGGCCACTGCGCAAAGAAAACCTGGCGGCACTCGCCGCTCTGCCCTCACTATCGACACCGCTTGTCGGCCTCAATTATTTGAACGAAAGCGACCAGGCCCTCGCGCCGCCCCACGAAAAGCTGCTGCAATTTGGTCTCTCCGTTGATGACGAGGCGCGCCAAATCGCCCAACGCGCCTGGCTTGAAGGCCATCGTTCGGCTCTGCTTATCACCCCCGACACCAAGTGGGCCGCGACAGCGCGCAAGGCCTTTCATAAATACTGGACTGAGCTCGGCGGCCGTTTAATTACCGCAGAGCCCTACAGCCTCAAACAAACCGACTTTTCAGCCACTGTCAGGCCCGCTCTGCTGCTCGACCAAAGTAAACAACGCCGCAATAAACTGCGCCGCACTTTGGGTAAAAGCATCGAAATGACGGAGCAACGGCGGCAAGATATCGACATGATTTTCATCATCGCCTATCCGGATCAGGGTCGACAGATCAAGCCGACGCTGGACTTTTACTACGCCGCAGACCTGCCCACCTACGCCACGTCCCATATTTATACCGGCACCGAAAACCCCGGGCGCAACCGCGATTTGGAGGGCATTCGCTTTAGCGCCATGCCCTGGACCATACCCGGCACCGTGTCGGACAAGCTCAAGCCCACCGCCACCTTGATATCGACCTATCGCAACCTTTTTGCCCTTGGGGTCGATGCCTATCAGCTGCACCAGTGGGCCGACATGATGCGCGCCTATCCGCAAACCCCATTTTTTGGTCACACCGGTACGCTCACCCTCGGTGCCAACGATCGTATTCAACACAGCTATCCCTGGGCGGAATTTCACCGTGGCAAAGTACGACTGGCCCCCGAACTAAAAGCCGATTAAAGGCAGCGCAAATGGTCAGGCTTCCCTTCCGCTCAAAGCGTCCTGCCGACAAAGCCAATAGTGGCGCCACGGCAGAAAATGCAGCCTGCCACTACCTCAGCCAGCAGGGTCTAAAAATTGTCGAGCGCAACTACCGCACCCAGCGCGGTGAAATCGACATTATTGCCCGCGACGGGGACACACTAGTGTTTGTTGAGGTACGCTTGCGCAGCAACCCCGGGTTTGGCGGTGCCGCGCAAAGTATTGATGCTCGTAAACAGGCGCGACTGATTAGCGCCGCCCAGCACTACCTGCTGAAAACCGGCCTCACCGATGCCCAGCCCTGCCGCTTCGACGCC
>QNFO01000025.1 GCA_003646355.1 Gammaproteobacteria bacterium | reverse complement strand
CGCAAGCCCTGGTTTTGTGCTGGCTGCCCCCACAATACCTCGACCAAAGTCCCCGAAGGCAGCCGCGCCCTGGCCGGTATCGGCTGCCACTTTATGGTCACCTGGATGGATCGCGACACCGAGACTTTTACCCAAATGGGCGGTGAAGGTGCATCGTGGATAGGTCAGGCGCCGTTCACCAATACCCGGCACGTTTTCCAGAATATTGGTGACGGCACTTATTTCCACTCGGGCATTCTTGCCATCCGTGCGGCCATCGCCTCCGGCGCCAATATCACCTATAAAATTCTTTATAACGATGCGGTGGCAATGACCGGCGGCCAGCATGTCGACGGCAGTTTGACGGTTGAACAGATGGTCTATCAGCTCAAGGGCGAGGGTGTTAAACGCATTGCTGTGGTCAGTGATCTGCCAGAAAAATATGCTCGCGACTTCCCCAAATTCGAAGGGCTGAGTGTTGACCATCGCGACAACTTTACGGCGATACAGAAAGCCCTGCGCAAGCTGGATGGCACCAGCGTGATTATTTACGAACAAACCTGCGCCACCGAAAAACGCCGCCGTCGCAAGCGAGGCCTGTTGGAAGACCCCGACAAGCGCGTCTTTATTAATGCGAGTGTCTGCGAAGGCTGTGGCGATTGCGGCGTGCAATCGAACTGCCTTGCCGTGGCGCCGAAAGAAACGGAACTTGGCCGCAAGCGGGTGATTGATCAAAACGCCTGCAATAAAGACTACTCCTGTTTGAAAGGCTTTTGCCCGAGCTTTGTCACGGTGACGGGCGCGACTTTGCACAAAGCGCTGGCCGTATCGACCGAGCAAAACTTCCCCGAACTACCCGCACCGCCAAGCTGTGGCGATGAGCTCAGCGAGCCCTATAATATTCTGCTCACCGGTGTTGGCGGCATGGGCGTGTTAACCATCGGCTCAATTATTGGCATGGCGGCTCACATTGAAGGCAAGGGCGTTGCTGTCTTGACCCAAACCGGGCTGGCGCAAAAGTTCGGTGCGGTAAGCAGCCATGTGCGTATCGCGAAAAATCAGGCTGACATTCATGGAGTGAGAGTGCCCGCCGGCAAGGGGCAGTTAATGCTCGGTGCCGACATGGTGGTGTCTTCGGCCGAGGCTTCACTGGCCTGCCTCGATAGTTCGGCGGCGGTGGCTATCGTCAATAATCACGGTTCGCCCACGGCTGATTTTACCCAGGACCCCGATGCGCCTTTTCCCGAGCAGGCGATGGAGCAGGTGATCGGCGCGGCGACCCGAGATGCCCACTTTTTTGATGCCTCGGTACTGGGTACGGCTTTGCTCGGTGATGCCATGACCAGCAATCTGATTTTACTCGGCTTTGCCTGGCAGAAAGGCTTGCTGCCCCTCGGTAAGGGTGCCCTGGAAGAAGCTATTCGTTTGAACGGCGTTGCTGTCGAGGCGAATTTACAGGCCTTTTTATGGGGCCGACGTTTGGCCGAGCAACCCGGTAAAGTGAAAGACCTTGCGGGTCTAGATACGCTGACAGCGGCGGAGCAAAACGCGGAAGCTGAAACATTGGACGACATCGTTTCCTATCGCGCCACCGAATTAGGCAAGTATCAGAACCGGGCCTATGCGCGGCGTTATCAAGCACTGGTCGATAAGGTGAAGACGGTGGAACAAAAGCTCGGTGCCGCTGAGCTGGCGCTGACAAAAAGTGTAGCGCGCAATTACCACAAGCTGCTGGCCTACAAAGATGAGTACGAAGTGGCGCGACTCTACACCGGTGGTGAGTTTGCTGAGTCTTTAAATCAGCAGTTTGACGGCGATTATAAACTGACTTTTCATTTGGCACCGCCACTGATATCGAAGCGTGACCCTGAAACGGGATACCTGATTAAGCGCGAGTTCGGCCCGTGGATGTTACCGGCCTTTCGTGTGCTGGCTAAATTAAAGTTTCTACGCGGTACGGCGCTGGATGTCTTTGGCCGCAGCGAGGAGCGCAAGCTGGAACGCTCTCTGATTGGCGATTACGAACGGCAGGTCGATCAGTTGTTGTCCGCACTATCGGTGCCAAACACGTCACCAGAGACCTTAGCTGTTGCTATTGAAATAGCAGGTTTACCCTATTTTATGCGGGGCTTTGGTCACGTAAAAGAAGCTAATATCACGACTGTTCAGCGCCGAGGCATGGCTTTAATGAAGCAGTTGAAGGGTGAGTCCGCCGACCCGGAGCAAGTTCGGGTCGTTAACATTCAGGAGCCTGAGCGGCTTGAAAAATAGCTTTACGATGGTTGTCTGCGATGGTTTTGAGAATGGAAGACCATGAATAACAGCGTTGAAACCCTGTCACTGGCGAGCTTGTCACTGGCATTTATCCCTGTCGCAGTGGTGTTGGTGATGATGTTCAAGTGGTCGCTGGGGCCGGGCAATGCCCTCTACGCTGTTATCCGCATGCTCGGCCAGTTGCTTTTAGTGGGTTATTTTCTCAGCTTTATTTTCGAATCGGATAGTAGCCTGGTTGTGGTGTTGGTTCTGTCGGTGATGGTCTTTGCCGCTAGCTGGATAGGTCTGGGCAGCATCAAAGAGCACCGGCGTTTACTCTATAAGCGAGCTTTGTTGGCTATTGGACTGGGTGGCGGTCTGGTGCTAATACTCGTTACCCAGGGGGTGCTCAGGCTTGATCCCTGGTACAGCGCGCGTTATCTCATCCCGCTGGCGGGCATGATCTTTGCCAATGCCATGAATGCGGTCAGTCTGGCTGCCGAGCGTTTGTACGCCGAAACTGGGCGCGGTGTTGAATGGCTGGAGGCGCGTAATATTGCCTGCCGGGCGGCGTTTATTCCCATTATTAATTCCCTGTTCGCCGTCGGCCTGGTTTCCTTGCCGGGCATGATGACCGGGCAAATACTGTCCGGGGTTTCACCGCTGGTGGCGGCGCGCTACCAAATACTGGTGATGTGTATGATATTTGGTGCCTCGGGGATATCTACTCTCTGCTTTTTAGTCTGGTCGCGGCCCGTTATTGAAAAGGACTGATATCCCCTCCCCTCCAAAAAAGACGATTTTTCATTCACTCCTTGTTAGACCGGGTGAGTATGATTGTCGGATATGGAGGGTATTGCTACACTTCGCCACGGTTTAATCTTGTCAGGCTGGGTTTGTGCGGGGTATCACGCGCATCTTCCCCAGCAAGACGCACCCTTATTACAGTCATTAGAATTATAGGAGAACACTTATGCAGACTTTTTTAACCCTCGGTAAATACCTCACCCTCGGCTTTTGGGCGCTGCCCTTGCTGGCATTATTTGGCTCGCTGCCAGGGGAATGGAATCAATATATGCTATGGGCTGGCGTCTTTGTTTTCTTCGCCCATCTCGGTGAGTTGTTATTGGTGCAGGGTAAGTTACGCGCTTGCGGCAAGGCGGGAATCATGGATGCGGTAATGGTGATTTTGGTGGGCTTTTTCTATTGGCTGCCAATTTTTAAGCAAGAAAAAAACTAAGTTAAATCGTATGCCGGGGTTGGTAAGCAGCCCCGGTATATTTTCACTAAAGTTAATGTAGGACTCCACTTTGCAGGATGCGCAATAATCACAAAATAAGGCGCATGTGATGATGAAAACAAAAATAAATACAAACGAACTATCGACTGCCATCGAAGAAATTACTACACAGGGCTACACGGTAATTAGCGATTTTTTACAGCCCGAACAACTGCAGTCCATTAAAACCTTATTGCCCCGTATCAACGGTCAATTTTTGGGCCGCAATAATTTCGAGGGTGATAAAACCGAGCGTATTTATTCTTTATTAGCCTACGACAAAGTGATTCAGGATGTTGTCGAAGATGCGCGCATCATGGCTATTTGCGAGGCGTTTCTTGAAGCCAACTTTCTGCTCACCACCAGCCAGTCGATTTGCATTCACCCCGGTGAAACGCCCCAGCCCTGGCATGCCGACGATGTGTTTTATAGCATTCCCCGTCCACGGCCGATGGTGGGTTTGTCGACGGTGGTTGCAATCGATGACTTTAGCGCAGAGAACGGCGGCACTGAAATTATCCCCGGTAGTCATTTGTGGAGCGATGAGGAGATTGGTGGCGATTATCGTGAAGGTGGCAGTGAGCGCGATTCGACCTTCGCTGAGCGAATGGCAAGCCAATCTATCGCACTGGAAATGCCCGCAGGTGCCTGTGTGGTTTTTGCCGGTAACACCTTGCACCGCGGTGGAAAGAATAGCAGTGCGGGGCCACGCCAGGCCCTCTCTAACCAATACTGCCAACCCTGGGCGCGAACCATCGAGAATTTCTTTTTGTCGGTGCCCCGTGAGTTGGTGCGGGAAATGAGCCCTAAATTACAATCTTTGCTGGGTTACTCCGTACTGTCGCCATTTATGGGCCAGGTCTCAGGCTCGCATCCTCTAAAAGCACTTGAACCCGGTTATCTACCGCCAGTATCGCGTTTAGATCCGCATTCATAATAATTTAACAAAGGCAGGACTACTTGCTTCCGGGCTTTCCCCGGCGGCAAGAATGTGACAATAAAAATATGATTTTGAAATACAGATTGTTGTACAGACGACGTTTTACTCTGTGTCTGGTGTTATTACTCGCGGGTGTGTGTTCGCCACTTCGCGCAGATATTTACAGTGGTGACAGATTAAATATTGATGGTGATGCTCGGCTTAAACTCATTGCTATTGATGAGCTGCCCCTCGAGACGGGTACGAAATTACCCGAGTTAAATTATGCCGAGACCATATTAGGCCTTTGGGGAACCTGGCAGCAGTCTGAAAATATTCGCTACAAAGCCTGGATAAAAACAGAGTTTCGCAACTTTGCGACCAATAAAGAGGCCAATCGTTATCGCTTTGTCGATGAATTTATTTTTCATGAGTTGTCGGTGGAGTACAGTAATTTATTCGACGGCTTTGTCGATGTGACGGTGGGTCGCTTTCCACTGTATTACGGTCACGGCTTGCTGATTCTGGAAAGTAGTCCGCTGGATGCAGAGCGCAGCTACGGCTTTAATGGCATAAAAACGCGCCTTAAGTTTGATGGTTTTAATGTTGATTTAATCGGTATTTATTCGCCCGACGACGATCCGCTTTTAATGAATAATAAACACAAAAAATTAAAACTCCTCGAAAGCGATGAAGAGGGATTCGTTGCTTACATGACAAATCAATCACAGGCTTGGTTGCCAAAAGATTTGTACTACATGTACAAGCACGAAGAGCCACGATTTGGCCGGGGTGATGTTTATTTTCATACGCTGGGCTTTATTGTTGAAGAGTCAATTAATGATTCGCTGACAGCTTATTGGGAGTTGGCGGGCCAGAAGGGGCATCGTAGCGGTGGGGGTGATACCAAAGGCTGGTTGAGTGATATTAACTTTACCTATGCCTGGCAGGACCTGGCCTGGAAGCCCGAAGTTTTTGCCAGTAATTATTACTTGTCCGGCGACGACCCCTCGACACAAACTGAAGAGGGCTGGCATGGCCTGTGGTCACGCTGGCCGCAATATTCCTATTTGCTGGTATGGTCATTTATTCCCAAAATCGGTGAGTGGAGCAACCTCAACTGGTCGCGTATTGGCGCTCGTTTTTATCCCGATACGGCAAGTAGCTTTGAATTCAGCTTTGGTCCGGTGAAGGCGCCGGAGAAAGGCCCGGGTGGTGGTAAGGACAGGGGCGATTTACTGATCCTGTTGTACCAACACAAATTTGACGAAAAGCTCTCCGTGGCCCTGCGTGGCGAATTTCTTGAGTCTGGAGATTACTACCCTGAAAGGGATAACCTTTCCTGGGAGACGCGGGTCGATTTCAAATACAGCTTTTAGGTTCGCCTGCCAGCGCCGCAGGAAGAGACTGATCGATGGCGCTGCTTAATTATCGCGTGGCTGTTAAAATGCCGCTTTGAATCGCCAGTCTCTCTGCTATGCCTGCTGTCACTCCGTTGTTTTCCTACACCAAATACTGGGCCGAATGTTTTGGCACAGCACCTTTTCTGCCCACCAGTCGCGAGGAAATGGATGCGCTCGGCTGGGATAGCTGCGATGTGATCGTCGTTACTGGTGACGCTTATGTCGACCACCCGAGCTTTGGCATGGCGATAATCGGTCGGCTGCTCGAAGCCCAGGGCTTTCGCGTTGGCATTATTGATCAGCCCGACTGGCGCAATAAGCAGGACTTTATGCGCCTCGGCAAGCCCAATCTCTTCTTTGGTGTTGCCGCCGGCAATATGGATTCGATGATCAATCGCTACACTGCCGATAAGCGTGTGCGCAGCGACGATGCCTACTCCCCCGATGATGAGGGCGGCAAGCGCCCCGACCGCTCGGTGATTGTCTACAGCCAGCGCTGCCGTGAAGCCTGGAAAGATGTACCTATTGTGCTCGGCAGTATCGAGGCCAGCCTGCGCCGCATTGCCCACTACGATTACTGGTCCGATGAAGTACGGCGCTCTATTCTGGTCGATGCCCAGGCCGATATTTTGCTTTACGGCAATGCCGAGCGAGCCATTGCCGAGGTCGCCCAGCGTTTATCGCGCGGTCAGGACATTACTCAGGTGACGGATATTCGCGGCACCGCCGTGCTGCGCAAAGACTTGCCCGAGGGCTGGACGCTGATTGACTCGACCCGTGTTGATACCCCCGGCAGAGTCGATACCTTGCTTAACCCCTACGATAGCGTCGAGGAGCAGGCGGCCTCGACCGGCGGCAAGTGTTCCGTGGGTCGCGATGAAGAGAGCGGCGAACAAGTGCTGCATTTTGTGCCCTATCGGGAAAAAGTTGACCGCGCCACATCGGTGATTCGCTTGCCGGCCTATCACAAGGTCAAGATGGACCCGGTGCTCTACGCCCACGCCTCGCGAGTGCTGCACCTGGAAACCAACCCCGGCAATGCCCGTGCGCTGGTGCAGCGCCATGAAGATGTTGAGGTGTGGCTCAATCCGCCGCCGATACCGTTAACGACCGATGAAATTGACGAGGTTTTCGGCCTGCCCTTTGCACGGGTGCCCCACCCAAAGTACGAGGGGCGGCGCATCCCTGCCTACGAAATGATCCGCTTTTCGGTGAATATTATGCGCGGCTGCTTTGGCGGCTGTACCTTTTGTTCGATCACCGAGCACGAGGGGCGGATTATTCAGAGTCGCTCCGAAGACTCGATTATTGCCGAGATTGAAAATATCCGCGACCTTACGCCGGGCTTTACCGGGATAATCTCCGACCTCGGCGGGCCAACGGCGAATATGTATCGCCTCGCCTGTAAGAGCACGGATGTTGAAGCCGCCTGCCGCAAACCTTCCTGCGTTTACCCCGGTATTTGTTCCAACCTCAATACCGACCACAATCCGCTGATTAATTTATACCGCCGCGCTCGCGATTTGCCCGGTATTAAAAAGGTCTTGATTGCCTCTGGCCTGCGCTACGACCTGGCCGTTGAATCACCGGAATATGTCGAAGAATTAGTGACCCACCATGTTGGCGGTTATTTAAAAATTGCCCCGGAGCATACGCAAGAGGGGCCGTTGTCGAAAATGATGAAGCCCGGTATCGGCACCTATGATCGCTTCAGTGCCATGTTCGAAAAGTACACTAAAAAAGCCGGTAAAAAGCAGTACTTAATACCCTACTTTATTGCCGCCCACCCCGGCACCACCGAGAACGATATGGTGGAGCTGGCACTGTGGTTAAAGCGTCATCGCTTCCGCGCCGATCAGGTGCAAACTTATTACCCTTCACCAATGGCCACCGCCACGGCGATGTACCACTCTGGGCGCAATCCCTTAAAACGCATCAGTTATAAGCGTGGCGAGAAAATCAGCCCGGTGCGCGATCTCGATAAGCGCCGTCTGCACAAAGCCCTGTTGCGCTATCACGATCCGAAGAATTGGCCGTTGATTCGCGAGTATTTGAAAACGGCGGGGCGCGTCGATCTTATTGGCGATGGTGAAGGCTGTTTAATTCCCACTGAGGAGGTGCAAAAGGCAGGT
This sequence comes from Gammaproteobacteria bacterium, assembly GCA_003646355.1. The sequence continues at coordinate 1,943 of QNFO01000025.1, read as the reverse complement.
GCCGGTACGGGGAGTGAGAAATTCAAGAAGTTTGCAACCAAGCACAACAGAAAGCCTCGGGGTAAAACTCGGCGACGTTAGGCCATAGGATGTGTTTGTGTGACGCTAGCGCTTTGTCTTGAGTCGGCGATTACCTGCTTTCTCGGGATGAGATTCAAAAAACCAGTTCTCGAGAGCTTTTTCTTTGTCTTCAATGTGCTGCTCTTGCACCCGCTTTTCTGTTTCGCTGCATAAGCCCAGGGCAATTTCCTTGATTCTCTTTTGCCCTGCTGAGTCTTGACGCACAAGGTCCTCTGCATTTATTTGTTGAATGAATAAGCCGGTAACGTGCTCGCATTGGGCATCGATACTGGCGGTTGAGCTACTTGAAAGGAGTAGGCCAAGCAGGCAGGTAAAAGTGGGAGCTATGTTTCGACGGGCTAGGTTTAGATGCATTGATTAACCATTAGATATTGATGGAAATGTCGGGAGCTATTGTAGCAGCCAATATTCTTCTGACGACTGCTTCTCAGCCAGGCTCTTTTATCCGAGGGTTAGATAGCGTTTATAAGGTGCGCCCCAAAAAGGGGCGTTGAGAATAAGCCTGAAAACTATCGCACCAAAACGGGTCGTTACGTTTTATTTTGTGAGTCAGAATTGCTCTTTAGAGTGATGTTCCTACGTATATTTATTAGATAAGGTGCTTTTTTGTAGTTGGTACGATTTCTGCTTATGACTGAGCTAAGCCAGTGAAATGGATTTGTACGGCCTATTTGTATTTTACAATCATGTAAAAATTTAAATTCTTAAGACATAAGGTGAGCCCCATGAAAAATATGAAGAAAAATATTCTGTTAGCTGCGGTTGTCTCGGCATCTCCAGTAGTTGCTATGGCGGCAGAGGTCAGTGGTAATGTCAGCATGACTTCTGATTACCGTTTTCGCGGTATTTCTCAAACTGATACTCAGTTAGCCGTGCAAGGTGGTTTTGACCTGGCCTATGACAGTGGCGTTTATGTTGGTATCTGGGGTTCAAACGTTGATTTCGCCAATAGTCTGGAGCTGGATTACTACGTTGGTTATACCGGTGATCTGAGCGAAGATGTTAGCTTTGATGTCGGCTACATTTACTACGATTATCCTGGTACTGATAAAACCATTCGTACTTTCTCTGATGCCGAAGACGATTACGCTGAGATTTATGCCAGTGTTTCGGTTAGCGATTTCACTTTGGGCTTCGCCTATTCAGATGATTATTATTTAGAGACGGGTGAGTTTTACTATATCTACGGTGATTATTCCTTTTCTTTGCCCCATGATGTAAGTCTGGATTTACACTACGGTTACAATGATTTTGAATTTAGCTCTACTGATTCCAATGCCAAAGATGCTGAGCAAGCATTTTTGGCAGATGGGGAAGATAGCTATTCCGATTACTCTATTGGTGTTAGCAAAGAGTTCGCTGGCGTTGATGTTAGCCTGACCTGGGTTGATACAGACTTGGATAAGTCGGAGTGCTTTGACACTAACTGGTGTGATAGCACGGTTGTTTTCGCCATTAGCAAAAGCCTGTAATTGTTATAGGCGGGCCTGCTTTATTTAAGAAGGGGCTTGCCAGAGTGCTAAGCTAAAAAACACCGGCCATTGCGCCGGTGTTTTTTTATGGGCGTGTTTTGTCGAGTGCCCTTAAAGCTGCCAGGGTTTAGCTAGTCGCCGCTTTAAGAAGATCGTCGAGCATTCTCTCCAGATGGTCGAGGGTGTTGCAGGTTTTGGCCATGTGGCAATAGGGCTTGTATTTATACATCACCGAATCGCCCGCATTCCAGAAGGTCGTTGGCTCGGGGTTGAGCCAGATAACGCGCTTGGCGCGCAGGTGCAGGGTTTGCATCACTTCGGTGCGCGGGGCGAGGAAGTTATTGCGGGCATCGCCGAGGATTAATACGGTGGTTTTATTGTCGATATCGT
>QNFO01000024.1 GCA_003646355.1 Gammaproteobacteria bacterium | reverse complement strand
GCGCCATCCGCCCTGTTATATACGGAGATGGTCACAACCGGCGCCATCATCCATGGCGATGCCGATCGTTTTCTTGCCTACAACCCGGAAGAGCATCCGCTGGCTTTGCAGTTGGGTGGTAGTGAACCCGAAGACCTCGCAACCTGTGCCCGTATTGCGCAGCAGCGTGGCTTTGATGAAATCAATTTGAATGTTGGCTGTCCATCCGACCGGGTACAGCGCGGACGTTTTGGTGCCTGCCTGATGAAGGAACCCGAACTGGTAGCGCAATGTATTACGGCGATGAAAAATGCCGTCGATATTCCCGTGACCCTGAAGCATCGCATCGGCGTCGACAATCAAACCAGTCACGCCGAGTTAGAAGATTTTGTTGGCATCAATAGAGATGCCGGCTGTGACGCTTTTATTGTTCATGCCCGTAATGCTCTGCTACAGGGCCTCAGCCCAAAAGATAATCGCAACATACCACCGCTGATTTATGACGCTGTTTACCAGCTAAAACGCAGCTTCCCCGAGAGCGAGTTTATTATTAATGGCGGCATTGATAGCCTTGAACAAATAGAAAACCACCTTGCCCATGTCGACGGCGTCATGCTCGGCCGAGAGGCCTATCACAACCCCTACTGGCTCATAGCGATGGACGCTGAATTTTATGGCCAAACACAGGCAACGAGTACCCGCCACGAAATTCTTGAGCGTTTTTTACCCTTTGTTGAAAACGCCCTCGCTAACGGAACACGCCTCAATCATATTACTCGCCATATTCTTGGTTTATTTCACGGCCAAAGGGGCGGCAAAAAATTCCGTCGTCTCATCAGCGAGAAAGCCCATCAAAAAGATGCGGGGATTGAGGTGCTACTTGAAGCAATAGCCCTGATGAGTGACTATTGCACCACTTCACCCGCCGGGGAAAACAAAGCCCCGCCAAAGAACTCACAATCCCTGCTGGGATGACATAGCGAGTAGTCATGAGTACAAAATTACAACAACTTAAAACAATGACGTCCGTCGTTGCCGACACCGGCGATATTAATGCCATTGCCACCTATCAACCCGAGGATGCAACGACCAATCCTTCACTGATTCTCAAAGCGGCACAAATGCCGGAGTATCAGCAATTGTTACAAGACACCTGTGCGCAGGCCCGCTCGAGCAACAACACCCTCGCCGATGCCTGCGACCGAGTAGCCGTGCGTTTTGGCTGCGAAATTCTGCAATTAATTCCCGGGGTGATCTCCACTGAAGTGGATGCTCGCCTCTCCTTTGATACTGACGCGACCATCGCTCAGGCGAATAAGTTGATCGATCTCTACCAACAACAGGGCGTTGGCAAAGACCGCGTACTAATCAAAATGGCCGCAACATGGGAAGGCATTCAGGCGGCAAAAACTCTACAAAAAAATGGCATTAACTGTAATTTAACCTTGCTGTTTAACCTCGCCCAGGCCGCTGCTGCTGCAGATGCTGGCGCCCATTTAATTTCACCTTTTGTCGGGCGCATACACGACTGGTACAAACAGCGTAGTGAGAATGGCATTGGCAGCGCCGAGCTTGATCCCGGGGTTATTTCGGTGAGCAGCATCTACGACTATTATAAATCCCACGGCTACGACACCATCATTATGGGCGCCAGTTTTCGTAATACCGGCCAAATAGAAGCTCTGGCCGGTTGTGACAAACTAACGATTAGCCCTGCCCTGCTAGCAGATCTCGAGGCAGATACCGGCGATTTGCAACGCAAATTATCGACCGAGCAGCTCGATAATAAATCGGCAAAACTCAATTATAGAGCCAGCGATTTCCGTCTCGATATTAATAACGATGTAATGGCCAGTGAAAAACTTGCTGAAGGTATTCGCCTATTTATCCGCGACCAGCTGGCACTGGAAGAAATGCTCACCCCAATACTCAAAGGGCAAGCGGCATGATTAGCAAAATAAAAACCTTCTTTCAGGACAAGGTTTTAAGCACTGATACCGAAGGTAAAACTGAGACACCGCTGAAAAACATTCACAAAGCCAGTGCCGCATTGTTGGTTGAAGTCATGCTTAGTGACGGCCAGCTGGACAGTAAGGAACAGGAAGGTATTAAGACTCTGTTAACCAGTACCTTTGATCTATCACCGGCAGAGTGCGACGAACTATTTTGTCTGGCCCAGGATGAAGTGAAAGATTCTACTTCGCTCTACGAATTTACCGGCCAGGTCAATCTGCATTTTTCAGCCGACGACAAATTCGAGTTGATCAAACACATGTGGCATGTGGCGTTCATAGACAATGTGTTAGACAAATATGAGGAAAGCCTGATTCGCCAGGTGGCGGACCTCATCTACTTGCCCCACAGTCAATTCATTAAGGCCAAGAGTCTGGTTAAACAGGAACTCGGGGGGAATAGATAGCTTGATGCTTTGTTAATGCAGACATTCTTTCAATTCGCTATCAAGATTATTTTTAGCACAAGAAATTTCACTCGAAAGTAGTACGTTCATAACCCACAATCTAAAATCCAGGCCTTATTGTCGTAAATGAAGACACGCACACTTGTACAGATAATAAAACATAGCTTCAACAAAGCAGTGCTGCTCATTATTATGTGTTATGTCACGAGCATGGCCAGTGCCAGCAACACAGATGATTCAAGGTACAAGCGCGCTATTACACAGGCCCAGAACGGCCATTACACGCAAGCATTAACATCACTTAAACACCTGGGTGACAAGCACCCCAAACCCAATCGCTACTTTTACGACTATATTTCCATTCTCGGCTGGGCTGGCGAACATAAGCAAATCACCAAGCACTCTAACGACATCCTCCTGCAGCGGGCACCGAGATATGTATTGAACACGCTAGCAATAGCGTATCGACAACAATTAAATTATATCGCCGCTGAAAAAACATATCGTGTTATCGGCAAACGCTTCCCTACGTTTCTTGACGGAAAAATTGGTTTAGGACTTGTTTTAATTGACCAACAGAAATTCAAGTTGGCCCATGGAATTTTATTACCACTACAAAAAACAAACCCCGACGACCCCGGGCTACTTAATGCCATCGCCTATTTTTATGAGTCACAGAAAAAGTTAATACCGGCCCTATCCATCTATCAACACCTACTGGAATTAAACCCGGGTGACACTGATATTTTGAGAAAAAAAATATTAACGCTTAATAAGCTTGGCGCTTCTCATCTGGCCAACAGCCTTATTGATGACTCCCCTGCGTTTAGCAAAGAAGATCTAGCAAGCATTAAAACAAACATGAGCGCCCACCAAATTCGATGGGCAGGCATTCCTGCAAAAAATGAAACACACCACTTTGATGAAATTGATATTGCCATTATCGAACTGGAAACAAACATCAAATATTTTCGCTCTCAATTTGGCGAGAACGCCAGCTACACCCGCAATGGGCAGTTTGATCTGTTAGTTGCCCTTAGAAACCGCTACCGCATGAACGACACCATCGAGCTGTATGAAGCATTAATTGCCTCGAACACAAAGGTTCCCGCTTATGCTCAAACAGCAGTCTGCGATGCCTATCTCTACCTCGAACGTCCCAATGATGCTGAAAATTGTTACTTAGACGTAAAGCAAGTAAGTCCACAGGAGAACGTCAATCTCGATCTTTCTCTCTTCTACGCCTACGTAGAAAATGAAAAAATGGAGCTTGCCCAGCCCTGGGTGAAGGACGTTGCCAGTAAGCAAGCACCCTATATTATTGGTAAGGGCGAGAAACCCTTTAGAAGGCCAAACCCAAAGAAAACCCAGGCTGAAACAATCTCCGCACTGAGCATTGCCTATGCCGATAACCTGGAAGTTTCCGAACAACAGATTAAAACCCTCCACCAACTTGCACCCTACAACACTGACCTTCGCAAAGAGCTGGCTAATATTGATTACTGGCGTGGCTGGCCCCGTAAAGCCCAGGAAGAATACGACATTGGTCTAAGCCAAGAGCCGAAACATCTCGGTTTACGCATAGGCGAGGCAAGAAACCAGCTTGCCCTCAAACACTATGAGGAGGCAGAAGAATCAATTACGACATTGTTTCGAGTGTTCCCCGAAGATAAAGGAGTTGCTATACAAAATGAGCTTTGGGGTATTCACAATATGCGCGAGTTTAAGACCGAGATCAGCACCTCTAACAGTTCCGGCAGTGCTAACGGGAGCCGAGGGCTAGATATCAACAGCTACCTTTATTCTCGCCCCTTGGATAAAAATTATCGGGCCTACATTCATCAACGCCACAGCCAGGCAAAGTTCACTGAGGGTGACGGGCTACTCAATCACGCTGGCATAGGTCTTGAATACACTGCACCCAATGTACTTCTCATGACTGAATTACACCATAACCATTACAAAAACAACCGTATCGGCGTCAATCTAAATGGCACATACGAGTTTGATGACCACTGGAGTAACTCGTTCAGCCTTGAATCCCTGAGTGGACAAACACCCTTGCGAGCTCTTAATCAAGGGGTCTATGCAAAATCAGCGTCTTGGGGCGGGCAGTATCGCTGGCATGAATCGCGATCAACTGGCCTTAACCTGTCCTACCTTGATTTCTCTGATGGTAACGAGCGCAAGAGTATTAGTGCTTACTGGCAAGAGCGCTGGTATACCAGCTACGATTACAAGTTTTCTACACGGCTTGACCTTTATAGCTCAAAAAACTCAAAAGATAACACTAGGTCTTTTAACATACATAAAGACTCTGACAAATTAAGAAGCCTACTAAACGATATTTTTAGCTCACCCAGTTACGATATTGATCAAGATATTATTGACTCTGCAAATTTACTTGTTAGTGACATAATAGATTCAAATATTGAAAATGGATATGACAACTCATTTATTCCAAGTCGAGATTTGGTCGAATTTGAACCTCGTTTAGACGACCTAGAAAAAACATTCACAAATAGAAACCCATCAATCAACATCGTTACTTTTAAAAATACTATTGGAAATGATATAGATACAAGCGCAAGTCGCCTATTCGCGCAAACAATATCAGATGTTGATTATTACAACCCTGAAAATGACTTTTCAGCTTCAGTATCCTTGGAAAATGAATGGCTAAGTTGGCGACATTATGAAAACAGCTTTCATCAACGTTTGATTGTAAGTATGGGCGTCTATCATCAAGAGAAATCCAACACAGCTGATACATGGGGCCTACAATACGAACACCGCTGGGCGGCCGACCATCGCCTTGAAGTAATTTATGGTATTAAACGTGCTCGCAATCAATATGACGGTGATAGCGAATTTTCATGGAGTTACTACCTATTACTCGACTGGAGGTTTTAATGACTTTTAAACCCCTTCTCTTTCTATCACTCCTCCTTTGTAGTCAGCTAACATTAGCGGCTAATGACTATATTTCATTGTGCTATCACGATATTCGGGATGATGTCGATGGCGTTGTCGATAAAGATCAAATGGCTGTTAGCACTGACAACCTTATCTCCCAGTTTGAATGGCTAATGACACATAACTACCACGCCATCAGTATTGATGACGTCATAGCCGCGCGTAAAGGTCAAAAGGAATTACCAGAAAATGCCTTCCTCTTGACGTTCGATGATGGCTACAAAAGTTTTTATACTCATGTATTGCCACTCTTAAAAGAATACAAATACCCTGCTGTTGTAGCTCTGGTTGGAAAATGGAGCAACACCCCGACTGACCAACTGGTGCACTACGGTAGTAAAGATTTCAAACCCCGTAATTTCTTTATGAGTGGAGAAGAAATCAAACGGGTAAGCCAGTCAAAACTCGTTGAAATCGCATCACATAGCTTCGACTTACATCACGGGGTTTTAGCCAATCCACAGGGCAACACTCAACCTGCAGCAGTGACTTTAAAGTTTGATAAAAACAACAACTACGAGAAAGAAAATCAGTATCGAAAAAGAATTTTAAGTGACCTTCAAAAAAACAGTGCGTATATACAGACCATCACTGGCGCCAAACCCCGCACCATTGTATGGCCTTACGGCGCATTTAGCCGACTATCGGAAGAGCTCGCAAAATCCTCAGGCCATCATTTTTCACTCACGCTAAAAAGCGGTATCAACCATCCGTATCAAAGTAATTCAATCAATAGAATACTGATTCAAGGCAACCCACCCCTCGCTGACTTTGTCTATTCACTACGCCACCTTGAGGCTGAAGATCCCATTCGAGTCGCTCATATTGATCTCGATTACGTCTATGATGATGACATCACACAGGAGAATGCAAATTTAAGCCTTTTACTCGATCGTATTAAAGCGATGGAAATTAATACCGTTTTCTTACAAGCCTTCTCTGACCCCGATGGTGACGGTAATGCCGATGCCCTGTACTTCCCCAATCGCCACCTGCCTGTCAGGCGAGACCTCTTTAACCGCGTTGCCTGGCAATTAAGGACACGCAGTAATGTCAATGTCTACGCCTGGATGCCCGTACTCTCCTTCCTCATAGCGGGCACTGAAGAACTACGCGTACAGAGCCTTGAGAAAGATAAGATAGTCACTAATGCAAAGGGGTATTTAAGACTTTCGCCCTTTAATAGTCGTGCTAAAAACCTTATTGAGGAAATATATGAGGATCTAGCATTACATACCAATTTTTCAGGGCTTCTCTTTCACGACGATGCCTATTTAAGTGACTATGAGGATTTCAGCCCCGCCGCGCTTCGTTCCGCTGCTGGCACCTTTGGCATTAAAGATATAAGCGTTGACGATTTAAGAGGGTCCCTAAAACGCGAATGGCAGGCAGTAAAAACCCATACACTCACACAGCTTACTGTGGCTCTAACGAATAAGGTCAAGTACTACCGTCCCGATATAAAAACGGCCCGTAATATTTACGCTAATGTCATTTTAGATGAGAACAGCAAAGAATGGTTTAATCAAAACTATGCTGAAATGTTAAGGACTTATGATTATACAGCCATCATGGCAATGCCCTATATGGAGCAGGCAGAAAACCCTACTCAATGGCTATCAGACCTAACCCAACATGCCGCCATTCACGACCCAAAATTCAAAAAAACACTGTTCGAACTTCAATCAATTGATTGGCGTACAAAGACCCCCATCCCAAACAAAACTCTGGCAAGCCAATTTCACTTACTGATGCGGTTGGGCGTAAAACACCTTGGTTACTACCCCGATAACTTTTTAGATCAGCACCCTAACTTACACACCGTAAGATCCAGCATTTCAGTCAACACTTCGCCTTTGGCCTTATAACAGAATGATTCAACTCTCTACCATTAGCGACATTGTTTTTGGCTTCGCTCTTTATTACCCCTTATTTATGGCTTATTTATGGATGGCTGGCGCCCTCATTTACTATTTCCATTGGGAAAGAAAAGAGCTTGGCACAAGTCCTCTATTTGATTCGCCCCCACCACCCGTCACTATTCTCGTACCTTGCCATAATGAAGGTGACAATGTCTGTGAAACCCTGGAACAACTGCTGTTACAAAACTACCCCAGCTTTGAAATCATCGCCATCAATGATGCCAGTACCGACAAAACTGGTGAGCTTCTTGATCAGCTAGCGGCTAAACATGAACAGGTGCGCGTGATCCATTTTAAACACAACCTGGGTAAAGCGGCCGCGCTCAACGTGGGGGCAATGGCTTCAAAACACGAATTCCTAATTTGTATTGATGGTGACGCTCTACTCGATGAAGATGCCGTTAACTGGGTTATGAAGCACTTTATCAATGGCCCACGTGTTGGCGCAGTGACTGGCAACCCAAGAATAAGAACACGCTCTTCTCTCTTAGGAAAAATTCAGGTGGGTGAATTTTCAGCTATCGTTGGACTTATCAAACGAGCTCAGAGAGTTTACGGCCGAATATTTACCGTCTCGGGTGTTGTCGCTGGTTTTCGAAAAGCCGCTTTACACCGGGTCGGATATTGGTCAACGGATATGATTACAGACGACATTGACGTTAGCTGGAAGCTACAACTTGATCATTGGGATATTCGTTTTGAACCTAAAGCGATGTGCTGGATTTTAATGCCTGAAACATACTCCGGTTTATTACGTCAAAGAGTACGCTGGGCGCAGGGCGGTGCAGAGGTATTCATTAAATACTTCGGGAACCTGGGAATCTGGAAGTCCAGACGCATGTGGATGGTTTTTATCGAGTTTATAACCAGTGTCTTTTGGTCTTTCAGTATTATTGCCACCATGCTGCTCTGGCTTGCAGGTTTTTTTCTCGACTTACCGGAAGAAATTCGCGTTCACAGCTTATTACCCAGCTGGGGTGGTGTTCTATTAGGAATCACCTGTCTTATACAATTCGCTATTAGTCTTTCTATCGAATCCCACTATGAAAAAAATATCTGGAAATACTATTTCTGGATGATCTGGTTCCCAATCGCCTATTGGATGCTTAACGTTATCGCAGTAGCTCTAGGCGTACCTCGCGCATTAATGCGGAAAAAAGGCAGCAATGCTACCTGGATCAGCCCGGACAGGGGAATTCGTGAAAAATAACTTTATTATTGATACACCAAAACTACAGACTCTACAGCTAAAATATACATCCACTTTGCTCACCTTAGTCTTTTGGGTTATTTGGTTTTATTTATGGGTGCCTCTTATCACGCTTGCTGGCTGGTGGTTTCAAATACGATTTTTCCAACAAGAAATGATTGTAGTGGATGGCTTAGATGCGTTTTTAGAAGTATTGCCAACCTTTGTTGGTGTTACTTTTGCGCTGACAGGAACCCTTGGCTTTTGGGCCTTGTATAACTTCACGCGCTTTAAGGGCATAGACCGTCGTAGACCACTCCCCCCTGTGGTAAAAGAAGACTTAATTGCGTTATTACCTATTACAGAGCATGATTTGAATTCGATTCAATCAAACAAAATATCAACGGTAACCATTTCCGAAAATGGGGACATCAAGGTCAGTAAGGGAACGTTGGAAAACATTAACAGTATGAGTTAGAACCAAACCCTCAGCCCTGCTTGCTAACCTCGTCTTCAAGATAGCGAATCAAGTCGATAAACTCAGGTTCACACTGGGGATTAACTTCAACTAACAGGCGATGAGCTTCTAGCACACTACGCCGGGCTTCAGCCTCATCACTTTTGTCACAGATCAGTTCATCCAGCTGCCCTGCTTTATCGCTGTCTGGCGGTGTCTCGCGAATAATCGTGAAGAGTTCATCGAGGGACATCGCTTCGAGGGTCTTTAAAATACCGGGATTATCACAAAACAGCAGTGGCGTAATGCCGTAGTGGCGCTGACTCAGTAGTGCCAGCTTTGTTAATAAACCCAGTGTCGTACTGTCAACACCCTCTGTTTCAAGTAGGTCAACCAATACGCTTTTTACATTGCGGTCGCCGAATATGCTTTCCACATAGTGATTAAGTGAGGCACACAAGGTAACCCTGACATCACCACTCATTCGGATCAGGTAATTGCCATTGGTCTGGCCAACAAAAATTTTGCCTTTATCCATGCTGTCTTATTACCGTCATCACAGAGACATCATCCGGTGCATTTTCAATCGTATCAATGCCCAGCTCTCGACAGATGGCATCGTGCCCACCTGCTGGCCCCACACGCTGGCAGGCCGCTAATATCGTCTGCTCTTTTTCTTCCATTGAATCGCCACTGACACAGTCAAACAAGCCGTCTGAGACGACCAGCAAGGTAAAGTTCTCGGGAAGTGTCATTTCTTCAATGGCCCAGCTAGCGTCTTCAAACAAACCAACGGGTTTACCTTTGCCAGGTAAAAAGGCCACTTTGTCTTCAGTAATCACTATCGGCAAAGGCAGTTGTGCACCCATAACGTAGCGCATTACATGACGCTCGGTATCAATCGAGCCGGCAAAAATGGTCAAATGCTTGTCGAGCTCGAGCGCCATAATATGCCGATTAACATGCTCTATCAGCCCCTCGGGCGCATTTAACAAGGCCGAGGGAT
>QNFO01000023.1 GCA_003646355.1 Gammaproteobacteria bacterium | reverse complement strand
GTTGTTGTCAGCTTCTTATCGGCAAAACGGCTGGCCAGTACCTGGCCGGAGGGATTAATAATCGCCAGGGCTTTAAAACTATTGTCAAAACCCTGAAACGTCAACAAGCGCTGGGCATTGTTAATAGGATTTGCCTGTAAGGCGTGGTACTCAATTTCCTGTTTGAGTAGACTTAATGATCGCCGTACTTGTTCGATCCCCGTATTTTCTAGCCGTTTTTCCGCCACGATGTAGTTGTGAATCGCCGAAAACAAAAGAACCGCGCTTGCGGTCAATAGCACAATGACGGGCACTATAATGCGCAGCTGAATTTTGGACCGCTGCATTATGACTGCATCCCCATGGCAATATTAATTTTCAAAGCTTTGCCAAAACCCACTGTCATTGGGTACAGAACCTTGCTTTTCCTGGTTTTTATCATGAATACATCCATGTTCATTTTGAGCCATTCTACGCGTAGGTGAATTGTTTTTCAGGCCTAAGCGACACCCTTGGGCTTTTGCTGACTCATAAAACCAAACATATAGCCGGCGATACGGCGCATTTGAATTTCGTCGGCACCCTCGGTAATACGGTAGCGGCGATGGTGGCGATAAATATGTTCGAAGTGTTTATGGCGTGAATAACCCAGGCCGCCGTGTACCTGCATGGCCTGATCGGCGGCATCGCAGCACAGGCGGTTGGCGGTGTAATTACACATCGACACTTTATCAGACACCGAAAATGCCCCGTAGGTATCCATCTGCCACGCCGTTTGGCGAATCAGCGCACGCAGCATTTCGGCCCGCGTTTGCAGGTCGACGAGGGGGAACTGTATGCCCTGGTTGACCGCCAACGGCTTGCCAAAGGGCCTGCGCTCTTTGGCGTACTCGATGGATTGGTCGATGCAGAACTGGGCGGCGCCAAGACTCGATGCCGCCTGACGAATACGGTTTTCGTTGAAGAAATGCTGCACCACCTGCAGGCCACGGCCCTCACCGGCTAATATGGCGGAGTCGTCGACCCGGACATTCTTCAATGAAACTCGCCCGTGGTCGGTGGGCATATTAAAGGTCCAGAGCATCTCCTCAATTTTCAAACCCTCGGCCTGCATCGGCACTAGAAAGGCCGTAATGCCCGCCGCATCGCCCGCTTTGCCACTGGTGCGGGCCAGCACCATGTCATAGGGCGCGGTGTGAATGCCGGTGTTCCAGGTTTTTTCCCCGTTGATCACCCAGTGGTCGCCATCACGAACGGCAGTGGTTTCCATATGTGTGGCATCGGAGCCGTGCTCGGGCTCGGTAATGCCAAAGGCAAAGCGGCGGGTGCCGGCCAGCATGGGTTCGAGCCATTCGGCTTTTTGTGCATCGGTGCCGTAGGCGATCATCAGTAAAATGCCGACATTGTTGCCGACAATGGAGTGTTCGTTTTGTAGGTCGTTGTGCAGACCCAGACCCTTGCTGGCGAAGTGCTCACGAATAATGGCCATGTCTAGGTTGGTACCGTCCTGGCCGCCGTATTCTTTCGGCAGAGAGTAGCGGTAGTGGCCGGCTTTATCGGCGGCGAGGCGAGACTCTTCTAACAGGGCCTCCCACTCTTCGGTGGGCAGGCCGTCGTTCTCCCAGTTGGTGCGGGCATCTTCACGGCGGTGGTCGAAGAAGCGAATGTTGTCGTCGCGGTTTTCCATCGGCTTGATGACCTCGTCAATAAAGGTATCGAGCTCGGCGAGATAGGCGGTGATTTCCTCGGGGATATCAAAATTCATAGAAGCTTCCTGTTCATTTATTATTTTTCTTTATCGACATCTTTTTTCACCGCTTTCTTGATGGCCTTTTTACGCGGCTGTCGCGGTGGTGGATTGTCCCACAGCTTACCGGCCGACAGGCATTGCCAACCCCATTTGATCCACTTCAGCAGGGCAAAGACCAGCCACATTGACCAGAGTAACATCGCCAGACGGAAAACCCACAGCGGCAGGCTAAACACCCAGGCATTGGGCAGGCTGTCACTGCTGTGATCCTGATACCACTGGTAAAGATAGGCGCTGGAGCCATTGCCGGTTATCTGCATATTGGGTGACGACAGCAGGCTTTGGGGAATGGTGAAAAACAGACTCATCAATGCCACTAGCGAAAGCCCGATTAAGCCTATTTGCATCAGGTTAAACAGCTTTGATGCTGCGGCTACGTTATAACGGCGGCGGGCTTCCATGGCAAAAAACCAGAGCACCACAGGCAAGCTACCGACCATATTGACCGTGCTCATGCCGATGGCCAGTAACAGCCAGTGCCAGGTTTTCAGGGGGATCGACAACTGCAGGCGTTGCACGCAAATGCCGAGGGCAATGGCGATGGCAATAATCACTGCCAGCACCCCCCAGTAGAGCATGGCCGGGCCAATGTCGGGGCCGCTAAGTAGCAGGGGCCAACGACCCTGGGGCAGGTGGATTTTCAAGTTGATATTGTTGGCCGGTGTTGGCAGTTCAAGGCTCGGTGTCAGGGTGCGCAGGGCGACACCGCTGGGCAATTGCCATTTAAGGTCAATGGTTTGCAGGCCGGGGTGCAGGGGTATCACCACAAACTCCTGCTCTTTGGGCCGAGTTTGTTCGACGCCATCGATACTCATACTTTGCAATTCACCGCCGGGGGGCTGTTTAAAGCGGTAGTCGCCCCCCAGACTGGTGCGTATTTGCAGTTTCAGTTCCAAATCTGCACTGCGCTTGCCGGGGGTGTAGTCGAGGGCAATGCTTTCAATAGTGGTGTTGGGGCCGGGCACGGGCTGGGGCTCTACGGCTTGAAGGCTCAGGGTTTCTCCCGGCCAGGGCTGCCAGCGTTGCTTGGCCTGTTGGTGGGCGGGCGCCATTTTTAGAACGGGAATGCCCTCGCCAGTAATATGCCAGCGGGGGGAGGCGTTAACGGACCAGTGCTCTATCCAGTCTGTTGTTTGCGCTGCCGTTAAGCTGAGTTCTGTGCTGGGTTTAAGCACCGAACGCCACTGTATCTGCCGCTGTTTGGGCTTGAGCGATACCACGACGTGATGGTCTTCGATCAGCATATTCTGGCTCACCACAGACTCGCCGGGCAGTAGCGGTATGCGTAAATTAATACTGCCGTTTTGGGGGGCAATGCGGCGCACGGTAGTGAGCAGCTCCCAGTCAATATCGGCATTAAGCTGGCGCTCGACCTGCACAAAGGGCTTGATGGGTGCTGGCAGCAGAGTGTCTGCAACAATCTGCTTTTGCTCTTTTTCGAGCTGCACACTACCGCCACTGATACGGCCTTTATTTAAACCGTGAACCCGCCAGCCCGGTGCAGTTACGCGGGTGTCATGGGGCGGCAGGGCGAAGGGAATACTGATGTTGTCGCCGTGGGCCAGCCCGGTGAGTACCACCGTGTGAACACCTGCATCCAGTTGCACCCAGAGCTTGCCTTTGTCTTGCGCCAGTGTTGCTGGTTTATCGTCGACATGAATACCTTGTGCCTGCCAACTTTTGTCCAGCGGCAGAGGGAAGGCGATCGGGCTGCCAGCGCTAGCTGTAAATTGCAGGCGTACTTGTTGTTGATCGATGCTGATTTCAACGTTTTGCAGAGCCGCACATTGAGGAGCACAGCGGGGCGCTTTAAGCAGTTCTGCTTTCAGCTCCCCAAGCAATTTTTCTGAGGGGAAGCTGTGGCTTTGGATAGGGCTTTGAACAGGCTCTTGGGCTTGAACCTGGGGTGTGTGCAGTCCCAGTCCGGTAAGTAATAACAGTGCTGGCAGCAGGCACGAAGTAATACCCGGTGGCAGAGTTGTTTCATCTTTGCGGCCAAATAAGCGGTGCTCGCGCAGTAGCGGCCCGGCCAGCCCGTAAAATAGCAGGGCAACCAGAGCCACCTGCACAAACTTGAGAAGACGAGTGAGCAGTGGTGGCGACAGATAGAGCTTTAAGGGTTCGCCAACCTTCACCGGGCCGCTCCAGCGCAGGTCGACTTCTTGCCATTGCCAGTCGGGTTCGCTCGGCCCGGTTTGCACATTGTCACTGGGGCGGTAGCGTTTGCGCGCGGCTTTTTCTTCAAGCACGGGCGAAGCAGCCGAATCCATCATTCGTGTGGCACCCACTTCT
Organism: Gammaproteobacteria bacterium; assembly: GCA_003646355.1. The sequence goes on along the minus strand of QNFO01000023.1, from coordinate 5,882 downwards.
AACTCCTTTTTCGCTCGGCTTTTGGCGAGGCTTGCCGGTGCTTGCGAATAGCTATAGTGGGCGGCGTTAATGGCGCGATTTTGCTCCAGCTGTGGGTAGAGGCCCCGGCGAATTTGTTGCACCGAAAAGGCGAGGATAATAATCAGCAAGCCGCTGAGCGCCAGGTAGGCAAAGCTGGTGGTTAGCTGTTTGAATTTGCCACTGGGTAGTACCTTCAACAGCGGCAGGGCGGCAACAAGAATCACCCAGCTTACTAGCGGTGAATTGGCTTCGTGATAGGTCAGGGCCAGTGTCGCTGCGCCGATCAATGCCCAGCGCCAGCTCAGTGTGCGCAATAGCGCGACCACAATTAACAGGCAGATAAACAAATCCCACAGATCCCAACGCGATAACCAGGACTGAGAAACGCTGTCGGGGCCACCGGCGTGCCACAGTTGCCAGCCGGGGGGGAGTTGCAAGGTGACTTCGACATTATCGAAGTCGTGGAGCCAGCCATTGGCAGAGATAGCGGCCAGTGAGTCGATGCGGTTAATAGCTTCAACATCGACCTGAGACTGGCGAATCTCAATGCCCGCCCCCGTCTCGCCCGCCATTTGCGTCACCAGTTGGGGCGTGCCATTGGCGACAATCCGGCCCAGTTGCAAATCTTCTGAGGCATGCAAGCGCCAGCCGTGGGTCATGGTGCCGCGAATACTGTCTTTGCTGGTGGCACCAGTGCCATCGAAATCGAGCCACAGGGTACGCTGCAAATTGAGTCGATTGGCGGCGGGGGTGGCGTCACCCCGGTATTGCTCCTGCAGCTCAAGAGCGGCATCGGGTGTCATCAGAAAGGTCGGCAGCTTGGCAAAGCGCGGGGGAATGTCGATCTGCGAGGGATCGATGGCCGGTAGCCCTACGGGTTTAACACCGCGCAGGTGGGGGGCAGCGCGGAAGCTCCATATCTCTTGTGTCGGCCACGCTTTATCCATGCTCTGCATGGTGAACTGGCTGGGTTGGTCGAGATAGCGGGCGCGTAGTCGAATCACCCATTGGCCGGCGCGGGCCTGTATTTTAAGGCGGCCATCGGGCTCGATACGAGCGGGCAGGGCTGACTCGAAATACAGGGCCTCGGCATTGTCGGGCAGGAACTGGCCGAGGGTAATTTCTCGGGGTTTACCGGCAACGCTGAGGCGCAGCTCGGTTTCGAGTTTCATGGGAATAGCATCGTTGAGTGAGCGAAAGACGGCAAGTTTAAGGGTGTTGTCGAGGTTCTTTTGCTGTGTCTCCGTGCTCTGGCTGCGCAGCCACAAACGTCCCTGCAGGTCGACATTGGCCTTCGCCGTTTTGCCCTTGTTGCTGAGTTTGATCAGTGCGGTATCTGTCGGCACTTTGAGGTATTGCGGTGCTTTCTGCCAGTGCCATTGCCCTTTAATGGTGTAGTTACCGGCTGTTAGGTGTAGCGCCGGTTTGCCCTTGACCTCGAGTACAGCCGCCGTTTTATTATTGACGGTGACAGACTGTGGCCAGTGTTTGTTATCACCGGGCAGCATTACCCAGCTAGCGGCGATGACTTGGAGGCCTTGTGAAAAATCACCACCCAGCGGGTGTATATTAATTGCCAGTTGACCGGGCCAGACACAGCGCCGCTGTTCGGCTTGCTGGGCTATTCTTGGGCAGGGGTGTTGCACCTGATCGCGTAATACCCAGGCTTCCCACTCCGCTAGCACGGGCGGTGCTGGCAGCTTTTCTGGGCTGGCTGCATGGCCAATAGCGGCTGTAAAAAGGAGTAGCAAGGTGGTGAGCAGACGAGCAGGCATCGTGGCATCCTTGTCGATTTTTCGAATGAGTATAACAACAGGAGATTATGTCAGGTGCTTTGTAAGAAACCATGCCGCTTTTTTGAACGAGGTCTCGACTGTGACACTTGACGCTATTGTAGAGAGCTTGTTGATTACCGAAAGAGCCACCGGAGATATGGTGAGTCTGACAGAGGTCGCTGCCGTGGCTAACCGAGGCCTGGAGGGCGATCGTTATTTTCATAACAGGGGCAGCTTTTCCCACTGGCCCGGCCGGGGCCGGGATGTGACGCTAATTGAGGCCGAAGTGCTGGCCTCTTTGCCTGCAAATTGTGCTATCAGCGCAGCGCAGGCGCGGCGCAATATAGTCACTCGCGGTGTTCGCTTGAATCATCTAGTAGGGCAGTACTTTGAACTGGGGGAGGTGGTTTTATACGGTGTGCGGCTTTGCGATCCCTGCTCTCATCTGGATAAATTAACCCGCCCCGGTGTTATGGCGGCACTTGCCGGCAGGGGTGGTTTAAGGGCTGATATTGTCGAGGCTGGGGTGATTAGAGTTGGGGATAAGATTTTGGAAGTCTCGTCCCGGTGATGACTTGACGCTCAGGGTCGTTTTAACGGCGTGTTAAAGAGCGACCCTGGCTAATACTGGGCTGGCCTCTACCTTTAACCGAGGGCTGAAATAATGGAATCAACTTCTTCTCGAGAGCTTACATTGATCTCGCTAATAGTCTCAGCATCCAGACCGAGGCGAGAAAAAGCGGGAATTTCTGCCCACTCCTCGAGGTGTTTTTCGTTGTCGCTTTCAGCCCCTTCCTCAATAAGGTGGGCCATAAGGTTTGCAACCAGAACGATATCGGTGAGATCTGTGGCATGTCCGGGCATGAAGGTTTCGCGGTCGAGTAACTCGTGTTCATCGGCGACGTTGATCATCGCTTCGTCAAACTCCCAGTTTTCAATGATGGCGCTACCAATGCCAGTATGCCAGTCGAACATAACCTGTTCGAGTGCCTCAGGATCGGCGATCAAGGCAGGGTGGCTTTCGGCACGTGAGAGGATGTAGGTCTTACCAATATCGTGCATCAAGCCGGCAAGCATGGCTTCATCAGGGTTGATTTTACTTTGGCGGACGCTGGGATGCCGTGACTGCTTTTTTGTGATGACATAGCAAAGGGCGGCGACGGTAACGCTGTGTTGCCAAAGCTTCTGGAATTCGGATGCCAGGGTGCTGGAAGGCTCATTCATCACCTGGTCCATGGCGATGGACACCGCGATACTGTGGGCCATTTTGAAACCCATGCGGGTGATTGCAGCAGGAATTTCCTTGATTTGCTTACCACTGGTGTTTAAGGCTGCAGAGTTGGCAACCTTCAATAAACGGGCGGAGAAAACCGGGTCGGAAACCACCAGCTTGGCAATTTGCTGGGTCGACATATCCGGGTCTTCGAGGGCGCTTTTGATCCGTAGGGCGACTTCAGGAAAGGCGGGCAGTTTCACCTGGCCTTTGGATAACTCATCGCTCAGTGTTTGAATAAATTCAAAACCAATCGCGTTGGAATCAGTCATTCTGTTCTTTCCTTTAAATTTGGGTCGGGGAGTAAATACCCCTATCTGAATATCAATATTGATCTTGCCCGTATGGTTACAAAATCGCTCAGGTGAATACAGGGCGAGGCTTCATTTCTTAGTGGCTTGTCGCAAATTTTATGGGGCTTTATTTTTATTGGGTTTATCGATGGACACTGTCAATAAATATGCGAAGTTTTTCTCCCGCCTGATTGACCAGCCGTTGGCGGGCTTCCCGAGAACCCCAGGCGCAATGGGGGGTGACTATCAGATTGGGAATACCGGGTTCAAGTAAGACATTACCGTCAATAGGTGGCTCGCGCGTCAGCACATCAACGCCAGCACCGGCGATAAGGCCTTGTTTTAAAGCCTGGGCCAGAGCTTGCTCGTTGACGATGCCACCTCTGGCACAGTTGATGAGCAGGGCACTGGTCTTCATTTGTGCTAATGCGTCGGTATCGATCAGGTTGCGGGTTTGTTCGCTCAAGGGGCAGTGAATACTGACAACATCGGCAGTGGCTAAAAATTGAGGCAGAGCCAGGCGGGGTATCTCGCTGTCAGTTGATGACTGCCAACCCGGTATTGTTGCGCTGATGATTTTCATGCCGAAGGCGCGGCCAATAGCGGCAACACCGCGACCGAGTTCGCCATAGCCAATAATGCCCAGAGTTTTGCCCGCCAATTCGGTGATGGGATAATCTAGCACAGAGAAAAAGAGGCTGCTGTTCCAATCTTTTTGGGCTGCTTGTTGGTAGGCCTGTAGATGGGTGCAGAGTGAGAGGATGAGTGCCCAGGTGTGTTGCACCACCGACGCCGTGCCGTAGGCCGCACAATTATTGACCGTGATGTGCCGTCGTTGGGCTGCGGAGTGATCGACAATATTAGTGCCGGTGGCCAGTACGCCGATGTATTTTAATTGGGCGGCGGCGCTAATTTCGGCCGTGCCAAGTACCACCTTGTTGGTGAGCACAATATCGGCATGGGCAATACGTTCCGCCGTTTGGTCGGGCGTGGTATTGGCGTAGCTGTGCCAGGTGACGGCAGGGATATCCAGTAGTGGCCGCAAATCGAGATCGTCGGGATGCAGTGAGTCGCGATCGAGAATGACGCCCTTCAAGGTTTCCATTGGTGGGCTCTTAACAGTTAACCAAGGCTTGTTACTGTACCCGAGTGCGATGAAAAGGGAATGGCTGTTTAAGCCGGCTAGTGGCTTGTGGTGTAGAAGAAGGCAGTTTGTTGGTAGCACAGGCATAATGGCGGCTTTTATGTAATGGGTCGATCCTGTCGGCTGCGAGTAAAATAAGGGAAAGACATGTCTGAACGCCTACTTCACGCCTACGAGCGCATTGTATTACTGCACCCAAAGTCGGTGCTGTTACTGGTATTGCTCGTTACGGTGGCATTGGCTCTAGGCCTGCCCAATTTCAAGTTAGACGCCTCTGCCGATTCCCTGACGCTGGAAAACGACAACGACCTCGACTATTTTCGCGAAATTAATGAGCGTTATGGCAGCGGCGATTTTTTGGTGGTGACCTATAGCCCGCTGGCAGGCGACGATTTGTTTTCCGATAAAAGCCTGGCCACTCTCACCGCGATAACGGAGGACCTCAAGCAAGTTGAGGATGTGGTCAACGTACTGTCGATGATCAACGTGCCCCTGTTGTACAGCCCGAAAGTCCCCGTTAGCCAATTACACGAAACCCCGCGCACCTTGTTGACTCGAGGTGTTGATCGCGAGATGGCGAAACAGGAGTTTCTCAATAGCCCCGTGTTTCGCAAATTGATCCTTGGCCCCGAGGGGCAGACAACAGCCCTGCTAGCCTCCATTAAAGTAGATCAGCGCTATATTGATCTGGTGCGCGGTCGTGATGCTCTACGCCTTAAGCGTAAAACAGAGGGCTTAAGCGCAGAGGAAACAGTCCAGTTAGCAACAGTTAGCAAGGCGTTTCTTGATTACCGCACGGAACGGGCGGTGGTTGAAAAAGCGCGGGTAAAAGCAGTACGCGCTCTGATGGATAATTATCGTGATCGCGCACAAATCTTTCTCGGCGGGCCGAGCATGATAACCGCCGATATGGTGGATTTTATTCGCAGTGATCTCGAAGTCTTCGGTGCCGGCATTACCCTGTTTATCGTCATTACTCTGGCCATAATTTTTCGTCAAATACGTTGGGTGATGTTGCCTCTGGCCACCTGTGGCTTTGCCATAGTGATGATGCTCGGCTGGCTGAGCTGGATTGACTGGCGCCTAACCGTTATTTCATCAAACTTTGTTGCCTTGCTGCTAGTGTTAACCATGGCGCTGACCATTCACCTCATCGTGCGCTATCGCGAACTACACCATGAAAACCCTGAAGCCAGCCAGTTGGAGCTGGTGCGCGATATGGTCAATTTTATGGCGCGGCCCTGTATTTATACGGTACTGACCACCATCGTGGCCTTTGCCTCATTGGTGGTCAGCGGCATTCGCCCGGTGATTGATTTCGGCTGGATGATGACCATTGGTCTGGCCGTCTCGCTGGTGCTAGGTTTTCTGGTGAT